>JAOAEN010000155.1 GCA_026416775.1 Dehalococcoidales bacterium | reverse complement strand
GTATAATAGCAAGCTACGGGAAAAGTCAAGGACACCCGGCTTTCCCCCGGCTGGCGGTGCAGGAAGACGGCAAAACCCGCCCGGGACCAGCGGAATTACCCATCATTCGCCACCCTTCTTCTTTACCTCGGGCTCTTTTTCCGGCGGCTGGTTCTTTTTGGCCTCGTACATTCGGGCCAGGGCTTCCAAGCGCGCTGCCATCTTCATCTTGGTATCCTGGTCAAGCTCCCTGCTCTCTTTGGCCGACTTGGTTGCCTCATCAAGTGCCTGCTTCAGCGGGTCCGCACCCGCCGGTACTGCCTTTCTCCCTCCGGGCACCTCCTCCCTGCCACCTCCGACGGCACCCTCAACCTCGGTCTCAGCCGCCCTTTCCTCGGTCACCGGAGCAACTTCCCTCGCCGCCGGCCTGCTCTCTGCCGGAACCTGCTTTGGTGCCGGTGGTGCCGGCTCCCCGGCAAGCCTGCCCGAAGCCTCAGCCCTGATGATCGCCTCCGTGAAAGCGGCGATGGAAAGCCCGGCAGCCTCACGGGCAGCGTCACGGGCAACCTTCATGGAGGCTTCCGTGGCCTGGCGGATCGCCTGGACGGTCCTTTCGGCTGATTCCCTTGCCGTCCTGATCATGTTGTCCGTGATCTCACCCGCCATCTTTGCCGCAGCTTCAGCTGCTTCCCTGGTCTCTCTGGCAATCTGCTCGGCACGGGCAATCGCCTCCCGGGTCTCCTTCTGTGAGGACTCCGCCGCCTCCCGTGCCGCCTGAAGCGCCGCTTCAATTGCCTGCTGGACGGTCTTTACCGATTCTTCTGCCGTCTGCCGCGACAGCCGGTTCAGCTCCTCCGCCCGGGCAACCGCCTCCTCCGATTGCTTCAGCGCCGCCTCCACCGCCTGCTGTGCCGTTTTTGCCGCCTGCTCGGTGCTTTCCCGTGCTGCCCTGCTCGCCTCCTCAACCCGGGCGATCGTCTGGCGGAACTCGCCCAGGATGGCTTCCACCATGTCCTTTGTTTCCTTCCCGATCTGCTCGGCACGGGTAATCGCTTCACGTGATTGCTCCGCAGCTAGCGTCTTCGCCTCCTGAACCGTCTTCTCCAGGTTCTGGATAGCCTCGCGTGTTGCCCGCACCGACTCCTCAGCCAGCCGGCGTGCCTCCTGCGCGGATGCCTGCGCCGCCGCAACCACCTTCTGCCCCTCATCAACCGCCCCCGCCAGGACGGCGTGGATTTCCTTCACGGTGGCTTCAACGCTCTCCCTGGTCTGGCGGTTGACCTCCTCAACCCTTGCCACCGCCTGAGAATACTCGGCGGCAACAAGCCCGACCCTTTCCCTGGCTTCCCTGTCAATCGCCTCCATCCTGGCAACGGCCTCGCGTGCCGCCTGAATGGAAGCCTCGGCAGCCTCTTTCGCCGCCTTCACCGCCGCCTCAGCCACCGCCCTGGTCTCGGCAGCGATCTCCTCGGCACGGCGCGATGTCTCCAGCGAGGTCTTCTGCACCACATCGGTGATCTGTCTTATCTCGCGCCCTGTCGCCTCAATCTTGAGCAGGGACTCCTGAGATGACCGCTGCGCGGCTTCAGCAACCTCACGCGCCACCTTGCTGATCGTCTCGGCACGGGCTGCCACTTCCTGGGCCATCTTGGCGGAAACTTCCGCCGCTTCACGGGTGGTCTTGCTCGTCTTCTCCGCCCGGGCCACGGAATCCCGGGCGGCCCGGTTTGCCGCCTCAGCCGCATCCTTTGCCTCGCGGGCGAGCTTCTCCGCACGTGCGGCGGCGTCCCGGGCAATCCGGACCGCCTCATCAGCCGCTTCCCTGGCGCTGCGGACGGACTCCTCTGCAAGGTTGATGGCTTCCTGTGCCACCTCTTTCGCCGAATCGGCAGTCTTCTTTGCCTCACGGCTCAGGGTATCAATCCGGCTCAGCCCTTCCTGAGAAAGCATGAGGGCCGATTCGGCGGCATGCATTGCTTCCACGCTGGTCTTTTCGGCCCGGGCAATCGCCTCCTCAAACGCCTTTGCCATGGCGACCGTGGTGTCCTTCGGTCTCCGGGCAGCCTCTTCGGCGCGGGCGATTGCCTCCTGGGCAGCCCTGATGGTGGCCTCGGCGGATTCCCTGGCTTCCTGCGCAAGCTTTTCCGCCCGGCTGATCGCCTCCTGGGCAGCCCTGGCGGCAGCTTCAGCCGCCTCCTTGGCTTCCCTGCCCATCTGCTCGGCACGGAGCGCAATCTCCATCGCCGTGCGCGTGGAAGCACCGGCCGCCTCACGCGCCGCCCGGCTCAACGCCTCAGCACGGGCTACCGCCTTCTCAAACTCGCTGATCGTCCGCTCAAGACCCAGGTCTGGCTTTACCTCTGGAGCCATACTCCCCTCTGCCACAAAGCATCCACGTTCAGTATAGCCTATTATATTACCCGACCTCCAGTTTTTCAATGAAAGGTTTCACTCGCTTTTTTGCCGGTGAACCGTCTTAGATAAAAACCCGTGGTACTAAAAAATCATGCTTTAAGATGGTAATAAAGATTGACATGCCCATATTCTTATGGTAAAAATAGGGTAAGCTTACCGTGAAATTCCGAAAATTTATATTTGATTGAGGTGCAATAATGAAGTTAGTAGTTGTCGGTCTCGGGCAATGTGGCGGCAGGATTGCCGATGAGTTTGCCCGTCTCAACAGCCGAGCCAAGAGCCGCCGCGGCATGACAGTGATCACCGGGTGCTTTGCCGTGAATACCGATGCTGCTGACTTGAGCGGGCTTTCGGCTATCAGCAATGACCACCGCCATCGCATCCTCATTGGTGCCCGCAAGACCGGGGGACATGGTGTTGGCAAGATCAACGAGCTTGGCGCGGAAATCGCCAAGGAAGATGCGGACAAGGTCGTTGATGCCATCCGCACGACGAAAAACTTTTTTGAGACCGATGCCTTCCTCCTCATCGCCGGGGCAGCCGGCGGTACCGGCTCGGGGGCGATCTCTGTCGTCACCCAGCACCTGAAGGAACGCTACATCGATAAGCCGATCTGGAACCTCATCGTCCTGCCCTTTGAACACGAAGAGACGACCGAGGAAAGGACAGTCTTCAACGTTGCCACCTGCCTCAAGTCGTGCTACTCAATTGCGGATGCCGTCATCCTCGTGGACAACCAGCGCTACGTGAGGAAGGACTCTTCGCTGCAGACCAACGTCGCCAAGATCAACTCAATGATCGTGGAGCCGTTCTACGACCTGCTCTGCGCCGGCGAGGAGAAGAAGACCAAGTTCA
>JAOAEN010000154.1 GCA_026416775.1 Dehalococcoidales bacterium | reverse complement strand
GGGTGACCGGGTTACGCAGGTGAAGGGGCACGTTCTCGCTTGCGGTGCCCTTTTTAATTTCTTCCTGCACCCGTGAGTATGCCTGATAGAGGGAGTTGCTCTTGGGAGCGGTGGCAAGATAGACCGCCGCCTGGGCAAGTGCCAGGTTTCCCTCCGGCATCCCGATGAAGTGCACCGCCTGCTGGGCAGAGACGGCGATGACCAGTGCCTGCGGGTCTGCCATGCCCACGTCTTCCGAGGCGAACCTCACGAGGCGGCGGGCGATATACAGCGGGTCTTCACCGGCTTCAAGCATCATGGCAAGCCAGTAGATGGCGCCGTCAGGATCGGAATCGCGCATCGACTTGTGGAGTGCGGAGATGAGGTTGTAGTGCTGTTCGCCGGCACGGTCGTAGATGACCGCCCGTTTCTGAAATGCGTCCTCGATGACGTTCAGGGTAATGATGCGTTTCCCCTCGGCATCCGGCATGGTGCTTTCGGCGGCGATCTCCAGCGTGTTGAGGGCGATGCGGGCATCGTGGTTGGACATGGTGATGAGATGGCTCATTGCCTCGGGAGTGAGCTCGGCGTTGAGCTCGCCGATCCCGTAGAGCTTGTCCTTGAGTGCCCGCATGATGAGTGTCCTGATTTCCTCTTCGCTCAGGGGCTTGAGCGGAAGCACCCGCGTGCGCGAAAGGAGCGGTGAGGTCACCTCAAAAGAGGGGTTCTCCGTGGTGGCGCCGATGAGGATTACCGTGCCGTCCTCAACATAGGGGAGCACCGCATCCTGCTGGGACTTGTTGAAGCGGTGGATTTCATCAATGAAGAGGATGGTCTTCTGCCCGCGTGTCTTGAGCCGTTCTTTTGCCTGTTCCACGATGCGCCTTAAGTCTGCCACGGTGGCGGAAACGGCGCTTACCGGAGCAAAGTATGCCCCCGTGCTGTTGGCGATGATGTAGGCGAGGGTGGTCTTGCCGCAGCCCGGTGGCCCCCAGAGGATCATGGAGGGGATGCGGTCGCTCTCGATGGCACGCCGCAGGATCCTTCCCTTGCCCAGAAGGTGTTCCTGCCCGACAAATCCGTTCAGGCTGTTGGGTCTCATACGCGTGGCAAGCGGTGCCTGCCGCAACTGCTGCTGTTTTGCCTGCTGCTCAAACATGTCCATGCTCATACTCACACCTGCCCGCCCCAGTTTTTATCGTGAGCCCGCCTCCCCGTTTCCGGGGTACCGGGAAGGCCCTTTCCCCATCGGACGCTTGTCCGGTAGCTACCTAGGTCGGGATCCAGATTTCACCGGCGGCGATGACCTCTGCCCCGCTGGGGAGGTTAAGCGGCCTGGGCGCTTTGGTATGGAAGGCAAGCCCCCGGTAGCTCGTGAGGTATTGGTAGTTGGCTTTGAAGATACCCCCCTTGGCAACGACAATGAGCGGGTCTTTCGTTTTTTCCGTGATCTTGAGGAACTCCTCGGGCTCCACGCTCACGATTGCCCCGGAAGCCTTGATGGCGCGTGCCACTGCCGCGTAGTAGGCAGCACCGCCGGCTGCAGCACCTCCCGCATATCCCATATCATGCCTCCTTAAGTCTTTTCTGCACTCCCGGTCCTTTCTACCCCGCTCAGCCCTTCTGCCTGTAACGTCTTACCTCAAACCGGTAGAGCTTCACCGGCTCGTGGGGGGCAATACCCGCCTTCTGCCGGCAGATCTCTATCTGGTAGTCCACGCTGTCCACTCCCTCGAGGTCGGGCAGGAGCAGCCCCCGGCGGAAGCCGCGTTCCACGATGACACCGTAGCGCCTGGGGTCAAGCTCGCTCTTATCTGCCACCGGCTCGGGGCTGGTGAGGATGTCCACGCTGTAGTCCAGGTCTTTCAGCTCTTCCGGTTCCACAGGCGGGAAGCGCGGGTCGCGTGTTGCCGAGCTTATCGCGTTGATGATGATCTCCTGCGCCACGTTCTCCTGCTGGGGTTCAAAGGTGCCGATGCAGCCGCGCAGTTCACCGTGCTTGTGGATGGAAACAAAAACTCCCGCCCTTTCCTTCATCTCCGGAGTAAGCTCCGCGGGTGCGGGGATGACCCTCCTTTCGCGCACGTAGGTCTCTACCGCCCGCTTTGCCAGCGCCACGATCGGGTGCAGTTCTTCTTTCTTGAAGATGACTCCGGCGTAGCCGACGACGGCGCTTCTATCCCCGGTGGTATCGCCGCTGGTCTGGTATCTGATGAGCTCGCCCCCGGTTGCCCCGAGCTCTTTTACCGCCGCAATCGTGCAGACCACGGGACCGTAGGCGCACATGGAGATGTTGAGTTTATGGTAATGGCGGGTGAGACCATCCTCGTCAAGGGCAAGCATCGCCTCGACCGCCTTCATGTCCTTCTGGCGGGCGACATGGTCGGGCTCGTAGTGTGTCATATCACCGCTTGCCAGGATGACCGCTTTTCTTCCCAGCTCCCTGACGGCGCGGGCGATGTCCTTCCCGATTTCCTTATAGATTTCCAGCGTCGCCCCGGAGAGGATGACGGGCACGATGCGTATGTCGGCGCGTGCGTACTGCAGGAAGGGGAGCTGCACCTCAACCGCATGCTCTTCGCGGTGGGCGAGGTAGTCTTCCTCGAGGTACTCCGAGACAGCGACCATCTTTCCTGCCAGCTCGCGGTCAACTTCCACCTCACCGAGCGGTGTCTCCCAGATACCCTCCGCCCAGACGCTGAAGGGTTTCCCCAGCCCGCTGTGGGAGGGACCGATGACGACGAAGGTGTCGCCGGGTTTGATCCGGGAGATGACGGCACCGGTCACCGCCCCGGAGTAAATATAGCCGGCATGGGGCACCAGTGCCCCAGGGGCTTCTTCTTTGGGCGCGTCATTGCTCATGAAACCGGCGAGCATCTTTCTTAACTCAGAAGCGGAAGCGGGGTAAAAATAGCCGGCAACGTAAGGGTTTCGGTTCATGCTAGCCCTCCTTTGCTTGGGGCACCCGGAAGTTCATCTCGGCGCCGCAGTAACGGCACCGCGAGCCATCAAGCCCCACCACATGTGTCTCGTAGCCAAACCTTTCCACAACGAGCCTCCCGCAGGCATAACAGCGAGTGTTTTCGCTCTCATGACCGGGGACGTTTCCGGCATAAATGAATTTCAGCCCGGCTTTCTTGCCGATTTCTATGGCATGCTCAAGGGTGCGCACCGGTGTCGGGGGGATGTCCGTCATGTGGTGGTGGGGGTAGAACCTTGTCACATGCCAGGGGGTAAGCTCACCGAGATTGTCCCTTATCCAGCGGGCAATTCCCTCAAGCTGGGCATCATCATCGTTCAGTGCGGGAATAATGTTCGTCACCACCTCAACATGCA
>JAOAEN010000153.1 GCA_026416775.1 Dehalococcoidales bacterium | reverse complement strand
CGAGACGGTGCTCCTGCACATCCTGCGGGGCAGCGGCACGCGGGGCCTGCGGGGGCTGCTTCCGCTTTCCCGCCTCAGGACCGGCGCGGGTGAAATTACGGTCATCCGCCCGCTGCTGGAGATGAGACGCAGGGATACCATCGCCTACTGCCAGAGCCAGCACCTCAGGCCGCGGGTGGACACCACCAATACCTCACCCGAGTTCCTGCGTAACCGTATCCGCCACGAGCTCATCCCCGTCCTTGAAAGATATAATCCGGAAGTCGTGAGTGCCCTGCTGCGGACGGCTTCCATTGCCCGCAGTGACTACGACTTCATCGAGAGCGAGCTTGACCGCCGCTGGGAAGGGACGGTCTTCCTTCAGGACGGGGCGGCGGTCATCGACCGGAAGGGCTTTTCGGGGCTACCGGAAACCCTCAGGCGCTATCTCCTTTGCCGCGCCATTGAAAGGGTGCGGGGGGACCTTCGGGATATCGAGGCATCCCACATTGAAGACCTGCTTGAGATGGCGGAAAAACCGGCCGGGAAAACGCTTGAGCTACCCGGCGGGCTCCGTTTCATCACCGGCCATGACCGCTATACCCTCGCCCCGGAGAAGCATCTCCCGTCACCCTTGCCGCCGCTTGAGGGGGAGGCGCCGCTCAACGTGCCGGGGAAAACGCTTTACTGCGGTTGGGAGATTACCGCAGAGGTCATGCCGCGCGGCCGGGTGGACGATGTCTTCACCGCAGACGGTCTTACCGCGCTTCTTGACGCAGACAGGCTCTCCTGCCCGCTTACGGTGCGCCCGCGCCGTCCCGGCGACCGTTTTCAGCCCCTCGGTACGGAGGGCTCAAAAAAAGTGAGCCGCTTCATGGCGGACGCGCATGTCCCGCGCCACCTGCGGGGGGTTGTCCCGCTCCTTGCCGCGCCGCAGGGCATCGTCTGGGTGGTCGGCTACCGCATTGACGGGCGCTTCAGGCTGACCGACGGGACGCTAAAGGTCCTGCGCGTTACCTTCCGGCGCATCTAGCCCCGCCGGGCCTGCGGGGGCACTCGGTGCGGGAACCGTCCTTTTTTCTCTCGCGCGTAGCCACAGGGCAATGAGGGTTACCGCAAGGGCGACTCCCGCAACGTACATCTCCACCTGGGTAATGCCGAAGTCCTGTCTCTGGTAGGGCAGGACGCCGTAATTGAGGATGGCATGCAGCCCGCTGGCAATAAGGTAGAACTGCCAGCCTTTACCTTTTGCCAGCCCGTAGGCGGCGATGGCGGAGGCGGCGCTGTGGAAGCCGATGGTGAAGAACCTTTCCCAGAACGGGGCAATGGCGACAAACCCGTAGGTCTGGATGTCCCGGAAGGCCCAGCCTGCACCGAGGACCTGACCGTAGAGCCAGACTGCCTCAAAGACACCGAAGGCTGCCCCGCTGAGCGCCCCGATGGCAAGCAGGTCTACCGGCTCCGTGGCGGAGCAGCGGCGCTGCCAGACAACCACCGGCACCAGCTTGGCACCTTCCTGCACCAGCCCGCTTAAAAGTATCGCCGGGATCCCGGCAAGGTAGAGCCAGTCAATCAGGGTAGCCTCATCCCAGAAGCGGGAAAGGAGTATCCCGATGTATTGCTGGAGCGGTATCTGGACGAAGGTGAGGGCAAGGAGCGTAAAGAAGGCGCTAAAAATGACGAGTGCCCAGAGCCAGAGCTTACGGAACAGCGGCGGGCGGTAGACCAGAAGCCAGATCGCCCCGAAGACCAGACCGAGCCCGATGCTTGCCAGAAGAAGTACCGGGGTGAGGTTGGGATAGACGAACCATGATCTGAGGAAGGATAAGAACTGCCCCCATAAGTCCATTTCTCTCCTTTACATGACCCTCTTCAAGCGCGGGCTAGGGGTGATGCCGGGAATCCTGCCGCGCTTGGCAATGGGTCTGCCGCTCACTTCGTGCAGGTCGGCGGTGAAGTCAATGGGGCGGGCACCGCTGATGTAGCTTCCCACGCCGAACCCGTCCACCGGGGCGCCCTCGGCAAGGAAGTACCTGATGCGCTCCGGGTCGAGCCCGCCGCTCACGAAAATGCCCACTTGCTTGAAACCGGCAAGGTCAAGGTGTGCCCTCACCTCTTTGACCAGACCCGCGGTAACGCGCCCCCTCTCGACGGGGGTATCAAGGCGCACGGCGTGCAGCTTCTTGCCAAGTGCCTGCGCCACCCGCACCGCCTCCTCAGCCTCATCCTTGAACGTGTCCACGAGGCTGACACGCCTGATTTCCTGTGGCATGTGCTTATCAAAGAGCATGGTGGCTTTGACCGTATCGCCAACGACGATGATGAGGGCATGGGGCATGGTGCCGGAAGGTTCTATGCCGCAGAGCCTGGCACCGGCGATGCTGGAACAGCCCTGGCAGCCGCCGACAACCGCCGCGTAGTCCATGATTTTCGCCACCGCAGGGTGCACATGCCTTGCCCCGAAGCTGATGACGGGAATACCGCGCGCCGCCTGGACGCACTCGCGGGCAGCCGTTGCCCAGCCGCTTGGCTGTGCCAGCATGCCCAGAATGGCGGTCTCGTACATGCCGTAGCTCTGGGAGGGGGCTCTGATGCGCAGCACCACTTCTCTTGCGCTCATTGCCTCGCCCTCGCCGAGCGCCCAGACCTCGCTGCCTTCGGGCAGCACTTCGCGGAGGAGCGATAGCACCTCCTCAATCCCGCAGAGCACCCCGCTGCGGCTGGCGAACACCTCCATCGTGGCAACCGGGTTGATGCCTTCCCGCCGCAGGATTTCCACGGTGCGCACGAAGTAGATATCGGCGCTCTCGCCGCTGATCACCTCAGGAGACGGCCTGAAAGCGGGCTTCTTCACTTCCGGCTTCGGGGTAATCAGCCTTGCCCCGAGCACCTTTTCCATGTGCTCCAGGGCGTAGTAGTGGGCCTTATCGTCAAATGATGCCACACAGTCGGCGGGTACCTCCACGGCGTAGCCGCGGTTACGGGCATCGGCAACGGTGTGCAGCACGCAGATATCAGTGCAGACCCCGCAGACGGTGAGCTTTGCGGGCTTTAGGGCTTGAAGCCGCTTCTCAAGGTCGGTGCCGTAAAAGGCACTGTAGCGCTTCTTGGGGATGACCTCACCGGGGTATTTCGCAAGCTCGGGGATGACCTCGGCTTCGGGGCTGCCGGCGATGCAGTGCGGCGGGAACATGGCAAACTCGGCATCGTCCCTATCGTGGTTATCACAGATGAAGAAGACCTTCGCCCCCTCCGCCAGCCTGCGCTCAAGGAGCCTCTGGATGTTCGGGATGATGCGGCGGGCACGCTCCCCGCAATAGAGGGCGTTCCCCTCCTCCATGAACCCCCG
>JAOAEN010000152.1 GCA_026416775.1 Dehalococcoidales bacterium | reverse complement strand
GGATATTACGTGCCAGTGCCAGCATGAGCGCCATCGCGTGTTCGGCGGCGGATACCGTGTTACCGGTAGGTGAGTTCACGACGATGATGCCGCAGCGTGTTGCCGCTTCAACGTCGACATTGTCAATCCCCACACCTGCCCGGGCGATGACCTGGAGCTTCTTCCCCGCTTCAATGATATCTGCGGTAACGCGGGTCTGGCTGCGCACTACAAGCGCATCGTATTCGCCGATAATGGCTTTAAGCTCTTCCGGCTTGATCCCGGGCTTCATGTCCACCTGGGCTTCCTGAGCGAGGATCTGAATACCTTCCTCGGAGATGTGTTCGGCAACCAGTACCTTTCTTTGTGCATCCGGCATTTCTTTCCCCTCCCCCGCTACTTCTTGAACCCAACACGGGGCAGTACGGCTTCTATTGCTGCGAGCACCTCTTCGATATCCTTCTCGTAGACCATCCCCAGGTGCCCGATGCGGAAGATCTTGCCATCAAGGGTCTGCTGACCGCCGGCGAGCACCACCTTGTACTCATCGCGCAGGATCTGGCGCATTTTCTTGCCGTCAACACCTTCCGGGATATTGACCGCGGTGACCGTGTTTGAGGCGTATTTCTCATCGGCAAAAAGCGATAGCCCGAGTTTCTTCACGCCTTCACGCGTCATCCTGCCTACCCGCGCATGGCGGGCGAAGATGTTCTGGATACCCTCTTTGAGCATCATCTTCAGGGCAACATTAAGGGCAAAAACGATGGAAATCGCCGGTGTCCACGGGTTTTCCTTCTTTTCTTCGTAGTTCTTCTTTGCCCGGGTAAAGTCCCAGTAAAAGCGCGGCATCTTGGCAACGGCATGGGCTTTCCATGCCTCTTCGCTCACGCTGACCATCGTCATGCCCGGGGGTACCATCCAGCCCTTCTGCGAGCCGGTGATGACGACATCGCATTTCCACGCATCGACCGGGAGGTCAATGGAGCTTAGGCTGCTGATGGCATCAACGATGATGAGCTTGCCGGCTTCCTTTACCACGCGGCTGATGGCGCCGAGGTCGTTGGTGACGCCGGTGGATGTCTCGTTGTGGGTGACGAGGACGGCTTTGACATCCGGGTTCTGCTTGAGTGCCCTGCGCACGTCCTCGGGATCGGCTGCCTTACCCCATTCTACCTTCAGGGGGACAATCTCGGCACCGAACGTCTTGGCAATGCTGGCAAAGCGGTCGCCGAAGACGCCGATGCTTACCGAAAGCACCTTGTCTCCCGGGGAAAGCATGTTGGTGACGGCGGCTTCCATACCACCGGTACCGGAGCCGGTGAGGAGCAGGACATCGTTTTTTGTCTGAAAGACCTTCTTTAGGTCCTCGGTGACCTCGGTGAGTAGCTGGTGGAACTCGGGACCGCGATGGTTGACCATCTGGCGTCCCATCGCTGCGAGCACCTCAGGGGGGCACGGGGTTGGTCCGGGAACACGTAACTGTACCATTTTTTACCCTCCTTTTTTGATCCTATCGTTTGATCCTATTTTCTAAGTCTGGTTATCCGCGTTGATCACCTTGATAAAACGGTGTTTGCCGACCTTGATGATGCTGCCGCTGGAAAGCTGGCATTGGAAGGTGGTGATTCTCTTGCCATCAACTTCCACGGCACCCTGGTTGATGAGACGGCCTGCCTCGCTCGTGCTGGCAGCAACGCCTGTTGCCCTGAGAAGCCGCCTCATGTCTATCTCTCCGCCCGGAAAGCGCAGGGCATTGAAGGAAAGGTGGCATTCCCTGACACTGTCCGGCAGCTCCTTTTTCTGGATGACCTTTTCAAAGTGTTCTTCTGCCCGGCGGGCATCCTCTTCCCCGTAGAGCTGGCGGACAAGCTCCCTTGCCAGGCGCTTTTTCAGGTTCATGGGGTTGGCCCCGCCTTTTAACTGGTTTCTGAACTCCTCAAGTTCTTCATCCGGGACATCGGTGAGAAGCTCAAAATAGTCCATGATGAGCTCGTCGCGGATGGACATCGTCTTCCCGTAGATGTCTTCCGGCGGCTCGGCAATGCCGATGTAGTTGCCCAGGCTCTTGCTCATCTTCTGCACGCCGTCGGTACCGACGAGCAGGGGTACCATGAAGATCTGCTGGGGCTTCTGTCCCATCATTTCCTGAAGTTCCCTTCCCACGAGGAAGTTGAACTTCTGGTCGGTGCCGCCAAGCTCAACATCCGCCTGTATCGCCACCGAGTCGTACGCCTGAAGCAGGGGATAGAGCAGCTCGGTAATGGCGATGGGCCTGCCCTCACTGAAGCGCTTGGCAAAATCATCCCTTGCCAGGAACTGGGCAACGGTGAACTTGCTTGTCAGGCGTACCACGTCGCCGAGGTCGAACTTCCCGAACCATTCGCTCTGGAACCTGACCTCGGTCTTGTCCTTATCGACAATCCTGAAGAACTGGGCGAGGTAGGTCTCGGCATTCTTCCTGACCTGCTCGGCGGTGAGCATCGGGCGTGTTGCCGATCTCCCGCTCGGGTCCCCGATCTGGGCGGTCCAGTCTCCCACGATGAGGACAATCTGATGCCCCAGCTCCTGGAACTGGCGCATCTTGCGCAGGGCAACCATGTGCCCGAGGTGGATATCCGGGGCACTGGGGTCAAGCCCTTCCTTGATGCGCAGTTTCCTGCCGGAAAGGAGCATCCTCTCCAACTCGCGCCGGTCAATGACCTCTGCCACCGCACGGTTGAGAAGATAATTGATTTTTTGTGCCGGGGAACCAGATACTGTGCTCACGTTTAACGACTACCAGCTGACTTGAGCAGGTTTTTCCCCACTGCAACGTCTTCGGCAAGCTGTTTCCTGAGTTCTTCCGCGTCTTTAAACTTCCGCTCGTCACGGAGCCTTGCCACCAGTTCAATCTTAAGGTCGTGACCGTAGAGGTCACCGTGATAGTCAATGACGTGCGTTTCAATAGAGCGTCGGCTACTCCCGAAGGTTGGGTTCATGCCGATATTGGTGACCGAGGGGTAAACCTTGCCATTGATGTGGGCAAAACCGGCATACACCCCATCCGGTGGCAGGGCCTGCGCGGAGTCCACACTGATATTGGCTGTGGGGAACCCGAGCCTCTGCCCCCTGCCTACGCCGCTCACCACCGTGCCGTGTAGGGAAAAATAACGTCCGGTCAGGTTATAGACCCTGTGCATGTCCCCGAGTGCCATCGCTTGTCTGATGGCGGTGGATGAAACGGTCTCGCCGTTGATTTTAAGCGGTGCCACCACGGTAACGCTGAAGCCCATCTCCTCGCCAAGTTTCCGGAGCGTAGCGGTATCGCCTCCCCGCTTTTTTCCCAGGGCAAAATCGCTTCCTACCACGAGAC
>JAOAEN010000151.1 GCA_026416775.1 Dehalococcoidales bacterium | reverse complement strand
GTGGGCTCGGAGATGTGTATAAGAGACAGGATGTAGTCCTGGCTGATCGTTTCCAGCATGCTTGAGCGCATCTGCCGGGCATTGGCGGCAATGCTGAACACGGAAAGGCACGCCACCGGCATGACGAGCTGTCTGGTGCTTTTCCAGAAGTCCTCGAACGGCGAGGTATACCCTGAAATGGGCAGCCACTGGAGCTTGAGCCCGAAGGTATAGATCATGAGGATCCCCAGCCAGAAGACGGGTATGGTGATCCCGATGTAAGAAAGCGGGGTGATGATCTTGTCCAGCCACCTGCCCCGCCTTATTGCGGCAATGAGCCCCGCCCCGATCCCCAGCACCGCCCCCACGATGAGCGAGACGATACCGAGGTGGATGGTGATGGGGAAGCGTTCTTTCATCAGGGTGCTCACCTTCTCCTGATAGAAGATTGACCTGCCGAAATCGCCGCGGAAGATATTGCCAAGCCATGTGATGTACTGCACCATGAGCGGCCGATCAAGACCGTACTGGTGACGGAGCTGCTCGATCATCTCTGGTGGCATGGCCTCAATCTGGACCGACTGGGCGACGTAGATGATGAGCGGGTCTCCCGGTAGAAGGCGCATGACGAAAAAGACCATGAGGGTTACCAGTATCAGGATGAAAACGGCATGGATCAGACGGCGGACAATATATGTCGTCACATTTAACCTCGGCAATGCTGCTTTTTGACCAGGGAAGCCGGGTGGTCTGCCCGCCCTGCGGTAATCAGACAGACCACCCGGCTATGCTCAAAAAACTAGCGTTTTTCCATCCAGTCGTCGTAGGGTGTCCAGATGACGCCGTGGATCTTGAAGTAGTCGCTGTGGACATAGGGCTGCATGATTGCCGAGTTGCAGGTACGCCACAGCGGGATAATCATCGCATCTTCGGTCGCCTGTCTTATCGCCTCTTTGATCTTGGGCATGGCGGAGAAGGCATCCGTGTACTTCGGGTCAAGTGCCTGCTTGCAGAGTTCAAGAAACTCAGGCGATTTGGCAATGGTGCCGGTGCGATAGGTGAGCGGGTTGGGACCGAAGTGGATGAAGAGGTCGGTGGCATCAGGGTTGATCCCGGAAGCAGAGAGGACAAGCCCCTTCCAGCCAGTGCCGAAGACCGCTCCGAAGTACCTGCCGAGGTCGGCAATATCAGGCTCCACGATGATGCCGACCGCATCAAGGTATGATTTCAGTGCGGCGATGGCATCGCGTGCCGCATCCGTGGCGAGTATCGTTGTTTTGAAGCCGTTGGGATACCCGGCTTCGGCAAGGAGCTGCTTGGCCTTCTCGGGGTTATAGGGCCTGGGGTTATAGTCAGGTATGTAGCTGGGGGAGACGGAATAGGACATCTGGTGCAGCGGCTCGTAGAGTCCCTGACCGAGCATCTGGGCGATCGTCGGGCGGTCGATAGCATACTCCACCGCCTCGCGCACCTTCTTGTTGGCAAACGGCGAGTTGGGGTCGCTGGAATCGGGCAGGATGTGGAAGAACATCCCCGGGCCCCAGTTGATCTTGAAGCCCTTTTCCTTGAGGGTCAGGAGGTTTTCCACCGCGGAGACGTCAAACCACATGTCGGCTTCGCCTGCTTCCATCATGGCGGAGGCCACCATTGAATCGGGGATGTAGCGGAGTTCAATGGCATCGAGGTAGGGCATGCCGGCCCGCCAGTAGTTGGGGTTCTTCACGAACTTGATCACGTCATCACGCCGGTACTCGGCAACGGTAAATGCCCCCGTGCCGACCGCGTTCTGCCTTGCCCAGTCGATGCTCTTCTCGCGGTTGCCGCCGCCGGCCTTCTCAAAGGCGGTCGGGGAGATCGGGGTCATCCAGCCGAAGTTGGTGATCATCACGAAGTTGAAGGCGGAAAGGTGCATGACAAGCGTGTGCTTGTCAACAACTTCCATTGACTTGATATACTGCCCGTCGGAAAGGCGCTGGTATTCAAGGGCGATCTGGTAGTTCCAGCGGAGGGCTTCGGCATCCCAGTCAGTGCCGTCGTGGAATTTGACACCCTTCCTCAGGTGCCAGGTAAGCGTCAGGTTCTTGATATCAACGTCCCATGATTCGGCAAGCACCGGGATCTGGTTGCCCTGTTCGTCCCACTCGCAGAGCCTCTCCAGCACCGGGAGCATGAGGTAGTTGTCCGAAGGAGCCTTTTCCGGTCCCCAGCCGAGGTTCTTCGGGATTGCCCCAGCGATGCAGCGCAGGGTGCCGCCTTTCACCGGCTGGGGGGCAGTTGCTGTCGCTGAGGGGGTGGCGCTGGTTTTGGCGGGGGCGGCCGGTGTGGTTGCAGCTGTGGTCTTGGTGGTTGCGGGCGCGCTCGGAGTTGCGGTGGGTGTTGCCGCCGGTTTCCCGCAGCCGGTAAGGACGATAATGGTGGCGGTAACTACTGCCAGAAAAATAACCAGGAATTTTCTCATCAAATACTACCTCCTGATTTTACTCTTATGCACCCTCGGATAGGTTTTTCCTTTCTTTGTCCATCACCTCCCTTCTGGTAAAGACCTCAGCAATTTCGCGGGAAATGCGCTCTACGCTTGTTTTCAGCTCGGGGACGATTTTATCCACGTTATCTCTGAGCCTTTCCTCGGGACCGACGATGCTTAAAGATGCCGGGCAGACATATCCCCTGATCGGTGCCGCGATACATAGCCCGCCAGGGATCCTCTCCCCGCGGCTTACGCTGTAGCCCACGCGGCGCACCTCTTCAATCTGGGCGAGGAACTGGTTCTTATCGGTCACGGTATTTTCGGTTATCCGGTTGATTTTGATATGCCTGAGGGTCATCTGCAGTTCCTCGTCGTCAAGCTGGGAAAGGAGCACCTTGGCGGTGGCACCGGCGTAAATGGGCAGGGGAGCGAGCTTTCTGGTCTCTTCGGTAATGCGCAGATCGTGCTTGCTGGGTATTTCATGCAGGAGCCGGTAATGCAGGTACTGGGCGATGCCGAGGTGCACGGTCTCCTCGCTAAGCTCGGCAAGGCGCAGCATTTCCGGCAGGGCATGCGCGATGAGGTAGCGGTGTACCACGATGTGGTTTGATGAAAGGCGGTTCACCAGCGGTCCGAGGTAATACTTGTGACTGCTCTCGTCCTGGATGACCCAGCCCAGCTTCCTGAGCGTCTGTAGCTGGCGGTGCACCGTGGAAACACTGAGGCGGCAGTAGCTGGCAATATCGGTCACAGTGTGGACATCATTGCTGAGGCAGATGAGTATCTCGGTGGCACGGCGCAGCGATGTTACCACGGTTGCTGACTTGGCGGCCGGTGTGGTATATTTCCGTGTAACGGAAATCCTTTTCCGGTTTGACATCAGTCTATTATAC
>JAOAEN010000150.1 GCA_026416775.1 Dehalococcoidales bacterium | reverse complement strand
CCCTTTTTGAATTCAATCTCAACATGCTCTGGTTCATCAGGTGCATCCTTTGGTGATTTAGTCCATAAAAATGCATCTTCAGGTGGTTCCTGTGTTTCATCTTCAATTGGTCCGCATTCAATGCTCCTGCCCCAGAGGTTCTCATCAATGGAATAGGGGCTCTTCACCGTGACCGGGATCGGGATACCGTGCTTCTGGGCATAGGCGATGGTCTCCTCGCGCGTCATTCCCCACTCACGGGCGGGGGCAATGATTTTTAGCTGGGGTGCCAGCGCATTGATGCCCACCTCAAACCGCACCTGGTCGTTGCCTTTCCCGGTACAGCCGTGGGCGATCGCCACCGCCCCCTCGGCAAGCGCCACGTCCACAAGGAGCTTTGCCATGAGCGGGCGGGACAGCGCGGTTGCCAGCGGGTACTGACCCTCGTAAAGGGCATCCGCCTGGAGCGCCGGAAAGATGAAATATTTCACGAAAAGCTCCTTGGCATCAATGACCAGAGCCTTGCTCGCCCCGACACGGAGCGCCTTTTCGCGGACGGCGGTGAAGTCCTTCTCGTTGCCGACGTCAATGGTTACCGCAATGATATCAACATTGTATTTTTCAATCAGCCAGCGGATGGCCACCGAAGTGTCCAGTCCGCCGCTGTAGGCAAGAACAACCTTTTCCTTCATGATGACCTCCTCAATGTTATTTGCCTAGCCGCGCCGCCCGAAATGCACCTCAAGAAACTCCCTCACCGCCGAAGCCACACCGGGATAGTCCCAGGCGTAGTGGTGCCCCGGAGCACGCAGCCATTTCAGGACGTCGCCGGGCGTCTCACGCGGGGAAGCAACTCCGAACCACCCCTTGACTGTGGCCCAGATCATCTCCGGGAAATTGCCGTAGCTGAAGGTGTCAATGGACTCCCCGTTACTGTTCATAAGCAACGTCCGGGCATCCTGGTCAGGTGACGGGCGGAACCAGAACGGTGTCCCCGTCTGGACACTGAACACCCGGGGGTCGTCCCTCAAGATATCCTTCGTCTTTGCCGTGATGACCGTCCCGCTGCTTTCCCCGGCGATGA
Organism: Dehalococcoidales bacterium; assembly: GCA_026416775.1. Lineage (GTDB taxonomy): Bacteria > Chloroflexota > Dehalococcoidia > Dehalococcoidales > RBG-16-60-22 > JAOAEN01. The sequence continues at coordinate 2,283 of JAOAEN010000150.1, read as the reverse complement.
TGACCTTCAGGTCGGAAAGATGCTCAAGCAGGAATTCCACCTGATGTGCCAGGTCTTTTGCCTTCTGCGGGTAGCCGAGGGCGGCCTCAAAGAACTCCTTGATGCAGCCGCGCCAGCTACGGCTGGTGCGCACGTAATTGACCACCACCGATTTGTAACCAAGCTCGCCAAGGTGGGACCTCATCCCGTCAAGAATGCTGTTCCAGCCGGGAGTTTCCTTAAGGCTGTTCCAGCCCCACCCCCCCGAATTGAAGAAGATGAGCACATCAGAATTGCTGGCCTGGACATAAAGGGCTAAAAGCTGCTCCGCCGCCTCTTCCAGCCTGTCGCGGCTCATCCCGACAAGCTCGGCTGCTCTCGCCAGCGCGTCCTCAATGACTTCTGCCGGCAGTGAAGCCACGTCATAAGGCTCGGTACCCTCTGCCGTAATGTCCCTCGCCATGCCGACTTCCGATTCAAGCAACGCAATCCAGATTACTGCCGAAAGCGGCACGACAACGAGCAGAGCGATAAGTCCCAGCCGCCGTAACTTCTTACCCATCGGCGCTCAAGCACATTCTAACAGTTATGACCGATTAATTCCAGAGAACACCCCATCAAGGATGCCGATCGCTTCATCCACCTCTTTCTTGCCGATGATGAGCGGCGGGATGAGCCGGATGGCATTGGGCTTGACGCGGTTGACCAAAAGTCCGGCGCGCAGGCAGTCAAGGGTCACCCGTTCGCCAAGCTCGGCATTGAACTCCACCGCAAGCAGGAGCCCCATCCCGCGCACCTCGGTAATGAAGTGGTATTTTCCCTTCAGCTCAAGGAGCCTGTCCCGGAGATACTGCCCCGTTTTTTTCGCATTTCCGGGGATATCATGCCTGATGATGTAATCCAGCGTGGCATAGCCCGCGGCGCAGGCAAGCGGGTTACCGCCGAAGGTTGAGCCATGATCCCCGGGAGCAAAGACGGCACAATGCTCCTTCGCCAGCACCGCCCCGATGGGCACCCCCCCGGCAAGTCCCTTTGCCAGCGTCATGATATCCGGCTCAATGCCGAAAGACTGGTAGCCAAAGAGCGTGCCCAGCCGTCCGATGCCTGTCTGGATCTCGTCAAGGATGAGGAGAATGCCCTTTTCATCGCACCAGCGGCGCACCGCTTTGATATATTCCAGGTCGTGGACGTTAACCCCGCTTTCCGCCTCAATGAGCTCAAGCATGACGGCGGCGGTCTTTTCCGTGGTCACCTTCTTCAGGGCTTCAATATCGTTGAACTTTACGTTGATGAACCCTTCCGGAAGCGGGAGATACGGCTTATGGAAGGACTCCTGCCCGGTTGCCGCCGTCATGGCAAGCGAACGCCCGTGGAAGGAACCGGTAGCCGTGATGACCTCGTAAGCCCCGTTACGCTTGAGCTTGCCGTAGCGGCGGGCGAGCTTCACCGCCCCCTCGTTTGCCTCAAGCCCGCTGTTGGCAAAAAACACCCGCTGCAGGCAGCTATTCTTCACGAGCAGCTCGGCAAGCTGGAGCTGGGGGATGGTATAGAACTGGTTGGAGGTGTGGATGAGCTTCTTCGCCTGGGCACCGATCGCCTTCACCACCACGGGATGGGCGTGGCCCAGGCAGTTCACCGCCCAGCCGGCAACAAAATCAAGGTACTGCTTGCCATCCTCATCCCAGACATACGCCCCCTTCCCCCGCACCAGCACCACCGGAAGCCGCACCTTCTCAAAGGTGCGCATGTAGTACTTCTTTTCCAGCTCCTTCCAGTCCACCTTTGCCTGCTTGCCGATTCCCATCACAAAGTCCTTTCCCGAAGCTAGGGCAGGATGGTTGTACCACCCAGGACACTTTCGATTTCCTGCACCAGAGCATGCGGTTTACTGCCGTCTATTATACGGGCGGTGCAGCCCGCTTTCAAAGCCTCAAGGCAGGCATTCACCTTGGGGATCATACCCCCGGCAATAACTCCGGAGCTGATGAGCGCCTCTGCCTCTTTCGCCGTGAGCTGGCGGATGGCCGCACCCGATTTGTCCTTCACCCCGTCAACATCGGTGAGGTAGATGAGCCTCTCTGCCTTAAGTGCCGCGGCAATCGCACCCGCGACCGGGTCACCGTTGACGTTGACCATAACCGGGCCACCATCAGGCCTTGCCACCGCATAGAGACTCACTGGGCTTACCACCGGCATATAGCCGCTCCGGAGCAGGGTTTCCAGGACCCCCCCGTTCACCCGCACCACTCCGCCCACGTAGCCCAGTTCTCTGTCCCTGACCGTGCTTTCAATAAGTCCGCCGTC
>JAOAEN010000014.1 GCA_026416775.1 Dehalococcoidales bacterium | reverse complement strand
CCTCCTCATGCTCGTGGCAGCGTTCGCGGGCCGCGAGTTTGTGCTCGACGCCTACCGTTCCGCCGTCGAAGAGCGGTATCGCTTCTACAGCTTCGGCGACGCGATGCTGATACTGTAAGCCGGCTGCCATCCGCACACAGCCGGTTTTTCTTGCTCACCCCTTTTTCCCCTCTTTCACGGGTCCATTAACATAATTGACAGATTCGTTTGTGTGAGAGGTAAATAGTTTTTAAGAGGGTGCGAGACTTCTTTTATGCATTCCCCTGCAGGTACTGATGTTTCTTCCAAGCGGCTGTTTGTCCGGTCTAACTATATCAGGGCTAGACTTTCATGCCGAGGAGCATCCTGGCTTTGAGCTTGAGCATGCCCCACCTGCCCAGCCGGCCGGAAAGTAACTCCATGTTGTAGGCGTGCTTGTCCTTCACGGGCACGTACTCCTTTTCCTTCTTCAGGAGCCGGTTGGCACCGGTGGGACAGACCACCACGCAGTTACCGCAGCCGCAGCAGCGCTCGGGCTTTATCCGTGCCACGCCGTTTTCCATGAAGCGTGCCTCAAGCTGGCAGTGCTCTACGCACAGCCCGCAGCCGTTGCAGAGGTTTTCGTCAAGTTGCACGTAGAAGTTGCTTAAAAACATATCCGCCGGGCGTGGCAGACTCTTGGCCGCCTTGAGAAAAACGCAGCAGTCCCCGCAGCAGAGGCAGATTGCCTCCGGCCGCTGCGAACTTTCCGGCTGGATGACCAGCCCCGCCTTCCGGGCACGCTCCAGGATGCCAAGGGCCTCTTCCTTCGTGATATAGCGCCCGATGCCCATTTCCACATGGCGCCGGGCGTGGTCGGCACCGATCATCAGGCAGGCTTCCATGAGGTCGGTCTTCGTGCACTTCTCGCCGAAAAGCTCACGGCCCTGGCGGCAGATGCAGCTTGTTACCGCGATCTTCCCCGGGGTATTCTCAATTATCTTTCTTACATCATCATAGTGACTGATGCGCTGTCTTTCGGCATGCGGAATACTCTGCATCACCGGGACGGTACGCAGCGGCGGCAGCCTTTTTGCCGGTGGTTGCTGTCCGGCACGCACCTCCTCCTGATAACGGCGGAAGTCCTGCATCAGCTCGGGTGACAGGCGGTTTACCTGGAAATTCATAATGCCGCCCGTGGAAAAAGCGGCGGCACTGTAGCGTCTTTCGGGGAAGCCCTCTTCATGGGCAAGGATTATCCCCTTGCGTACCATCTGCTCCAGCCTATCGCGTAATTCCCCGGGCGAAATAGCTTTCTTCCTGCGGATGCGCCGGTGGATGCGTTCCAGCGTCTCCGGCTTCATGGAAAGCTCAAGGGCTATCTCTGCCTCTTCGGGGGTGAAAAGGCGCTTCAGGATGCGGAGCTCAATCCCGGAAGTGGTCGCCCGGAAGCCACCGGGGAGCCGGTCGAGGGCCTGCTGAAGGTCGCGGTAGATTTTGTCTGCTTCGTTCATTTTTACTTCCTCCGAAGCCAACATGGCGGAGCCGGGAGCCCGGCAGAAAAATGCGGTTGCTACAATGGTAGTTTCAGGGGCAATACTTTGTCAATGCTTGTATCGCTGCTCATATTTCTAGGTTTGTCTCCCCTCTCACAGAAACGAATCAGTCAATTATGTTGATGGGCCCGTAAAAGAGGGGAAAAAGGGGGTGGGTAAGAAAAATCAGCCAACGTAAGCCAGGCTTGCCTGTCTGATGGAGATAAAGGGGTAAACTTGAAAATTCAACCAGATGCGGATGGCCCTTTTGCCAGTGCTCGGTTTACCTATCTGTCGCTCGGGGGGCATCTTCCATCCCGAGGGCAGCAAGGGTGCGGGGGGTGGGAAGCCCGGTCTTTTCATCCCAGCCGCGGAGATGATAGTATTCCCGGAGCATCGCGGTGAACCTGGTACGGTCGAGGACGTTACCCGTCATGTCCACGGGCCTGCCGCCGGGCCCGGGCATGAGCATCTTTTCGCCGTGGATACTGCCCCGGAGCGGCTCGGTGAAGTTGTATTCCGGGGGATAGTCATCCTCGGGGATGCGATGTCCCTCCCGGACGCGGATGAGGCGCTGGAGGTTGAAGATGCGCTCGGCGCAGGTCTCAAGCTCACTTGCGGGAATACCGGTTACCGCGGTGAAGAAATTCCCTTCAAGGTACGGGTCGCCGACGCCATCCGGGGTGCTGAGCGAGTAGGTTATCGGCCAGATGTAGTCGCAGAGCCCCAGGCTATCGCGCAGATAGGTACGGTTCTGGATATTCCTTGCGGCCAGCGCCTTTCCCTCGTAGGTCGTCTGGTCGCCGGCCTCTTCGCTTCCCCAGAAAAGGCGGGCGATCTTCATCCATGAGGCCGGCGAGACGGGGGAAGACTTTGGGTTCTCGATATGCATGAGCCATGGCATGCGGGCGTAGGTCATCTCGTGGACGGTGATAGGGTGCATGCGGTTCTCAAAAGGGTAGAGCAGGGCATGGGCGATGTATGCCCGCGGCGGCACCCCGTCATGCTGCCCGATGGGAGCAACATTGTAGGGCATCTCTGCCTGTACCTTTTCGGGAAGTTTTTCGCGTGCCCGCACCATGCCTTCGGCAAGGATGTCCCCGAACCCTTCACGATAGGCGATGGTGTGGAGTAGCCTTTCCAGAAAATGGCGGCTGCCGATTTCGGCGAGCGGAAGCCCCGTTTCCCTCTCGGTGAGCACCCCTGACCGGTAACAGCGGTAAAGCCATTCCGTCATGTACTGGAGCTCAAACGTGTCTATGGAATAGTCATTGGCAAGGGGAGTGATGTCAAAGAGCGTCTTTAAAGGCTCATCGGTCCGCCCGAATGTCCATGGCAGGTAATATTCCATTGCCTGACAGCCCCTGAGCCCCTCAAGGGCCGGGTCATCCCCGAAACGGTAGATGAGCTTGGAGCACGCCATGCCGCACTGGTGGCAACGGCGGTGCCCCACCTCTTTGAGGATATGCCCGTAGCCGGTGCCCCCGATGCGCGGCGTTATGGCAAGGCTCACCGTATTCCTGATTTTTACCGTGTAACGGGTAAGCTCCCTGACCCTTGCGGGGTCGGCTACCGTGGGCTGGTAACGCGTCCCGCAAACGACAATCGCCTTGAGCTTTTTTGCACCCATCACCGCCCCGAAACCGGCGGTAACCGCTCCCTGGTGCGAGCCGTAGATGGTGGCAGTGCGCACGAGGTGCTCGCCGGCGGTACCGGTGGTAACAAAGCAAGCCTTTTCGCCATGCTCCCGCCCGATAACCTGCTCGACCTCAATGGCGTTCTTGCCCCAGAGGTGAGAGCCGCTCCGCAGCTCAACCCTGTCGTCGCTGATGAAGAGATAAACCGGCTTATCGGCGCACCCGTCGATGATGATACCGTCCCAGCCGGCTCTTTTGAGCGCTGCCGGGAAGAAACCGCCGAGGCTTCCGTAGCAGTAGCCTTCCGGGTAAGCCATGGGTGATTTGCCGGCAACGCACATCCGCGCCGCACCGGGTATACCTGTGGCAAGGAGCGGTCCCGTCATGAAGATGAGGCGGTTTTCGGGATCAAAGGCCCTTACCCCCGGGGACACCCTTTCCCGGTAAAGATATGAAGCGATACCTCTTCCCCCGAGGTATTTTCCGGTATAAAGCTGCGTGGGGACCCCAACCGACCTGAGACTGCCAAGGTCCACATGCAGTATTCTACCCATCCAGCCGTTCATAGTAGTTTGCGGCTCCTGTCTGAAGGACTGCGCTCTTAAGACTGACTGCCCGGCATACCCGGCATCTTGCCACCCACGAGGGGCACGACGCAGATCAGGCGGAAAACGCCCTTCCCGGTGCCCAGGAAGCTGTGCGGTTCGTTGGGGAGCACCAGTACGGCATCGCCTTCCTCAAGCTGTGTCTCTCTGCCCCCGCCGCGCAGCACCCCCTTGCCCGCAAGGACGAAGACTTCATGCTCCCAGGGATGGGTGTGGAGCGGTGTGGCAAAGCCGCTCTCAATCTCAAAGACGCGCATGGCAAAGTTCGGTGCCCCGTCGTCCGGACCGGCGACCACGCGCATCGTCACCCCCGGTGCCGCCTTTATCTCCTTTACTCCTCGGTAGTTCTGTACCTTCATCTGCTTTCTCCCCGGACGGATAGCCTTCCCAATTATCATTCGGGGGAAGATACGATGTCAAGGAAAGATATTCCGCGGGCCCGTTCCCGTCGGCTTAGCTCTCCTTTCACCCATTCCCCTTCACGTGTTGATGGTCGGGGCCATCTGAGGAAGCTCTTAAACCGGCCGCAAAAGCTGTGGCTTTCCGGAAATGCCTGAGGCTGGAGAAGAGGCAGAAGGGTGAGTTTGGTACCGTAAGCCGCCACGGCTAAAGGCGGATGAAAAACGTGCAGGTAGCCGGCATCCAGGGGTTGCCAACCCGAAAGTCAATTGCTATATTAGAGTTACAATAGCCATGGAGCACGCACTTAAGAAGCTGCTTTCCCGGCGTACCAAGCGCCGTCTCGATGCCCCGGGGCGTCGTCCGGCGGCGGTACTTGTCCCCCTCTACGAAAACGAGGGGCACTACCATGTCGTCCTCATCCGCCGCACCCACACCGTCAAAACTCACCAGGGAGAGATCTCCTTTCCCGGCGGCACCCGTGATCCTCAGGACAGGACACTGCTTGAGACGGCACTGCGCGAAAGCCACGAGGAAATCGGGCTACGGCCGGGGGATGTTACCGTCATCGGGGAGCTGGACGACGAGCTGACCACCACCTCGGACTTCATCGTCACCCCGTTTGTCGGGATCATCCCCTATCCCTACCCATTTGTCCCCAACAAGCACGAGGTTGCTGAAATCGTGGAAGTACCGCTCCATGCGCTGGGAGAAAGCCCCCACCTGAGAGAGGACACCGAAACCCTTGACGGGAGACCGATACCGTCCTACACCTATAACTACCGCGGTAACATCATCTGGGGGGCCACGGCGCGGATACTCAAGAAACTCCTTGATATCATCGCAAGCCCCGGTGAGGGGAAGCCGAAGGGGACTTGACACTACCTCCCGGTCGGCACCATGACTAACGAGTCTCCCGTGGTAGCCACGGGATCAAACGAGCACGCAGTCCTTCAGGATGATGTTCTTACCGTAACCGTCGTATTTGCCGCGGACGGTAACTTCCTGGCCCTCGCTCAAACGGCTCATCTGGGAGATGCTTTCCTTGTTGAAGTTCGCGCGGACGGACCAGAGTACCCTTCTCTTCCCGCTTCCTGCAAGCATGATATAGCGCACGTCAATGTGGTCGCGGATGAAGACCTTCTCCACCGTGCCCCTCACCCGTATTACCTTGTTCAGAAGGCGCGCATGGGCACCGGCACGGTCGGCTTTATAAAGGGCATCGAGCTCCTCAACGGAAACAAGTACCCCTTCACCGAGACTTTCCAGGCTGGGAGGTGTCACGGGGGGACTCTCAGGCGCGGGAGGACTTATCTCCACCGCCGGTGGTGGGACCTCTTCACCCTCCCTGCCTGCCACCGCTTCCTCAGCCGGCGGCGCCAATCCGGGGGCAGGCATGGCTACTTGTGGCGTGGCGGTCTCTTGGGGCAGGACGGCCTCCGGCTCGGGCTCGGGGGGTGGGGGCGGTGCCGCTTTCTCAACCGGTGGCATTACGGTCTTTGACAGCGGAGCAGGCTCTATTACTGGCACCGGCGCTGGCGTCTCCACCTTTGCCGGTGGGGGATTGATAACCGCGCTCTTGGGCGGAGGCGGGGCCGGGGTCTCGGAGACTGCCGGGGGCTTCCTCAGCGCCGCTTCCCTCTCTTCCTTGAGCTCCCTGAAGGTCTTATCAATCAGCTTGTATGCCCGGGAGAGAAGCGGGTACCCGCACCACTGGCACGCCCAGTCCTTGGTGCGCATTGTGGCGCGTCCGCAGTTAGGACAGGCTGGCATAAAGGCTCCTTCCAGTTAAATTATACGTGATGGTAAGGGCTTGTCAACAGAATGAAGGCTTTCCCCACAGGAATTTTCCGCCTCCGATGAAATTCTTCACAAAAATGCTAGACACCGAGCCCTATATCCTGCGATACTAAAAGTAGAGGGGGTAAACAGCCACCCTCCAGGGAAGGAGTGCGGCGATGAGACAGGAAAGGTTTACGGAACTGGCGCAGGAAGCCATCCAGTCGTCCCAGCAGCTTGCGATGCAGATGAAGCACAGCCAGTGGGACGTGGAGCATATCCTGCTTGCCCTGCTCATCCAGGAACACGGGCTCGTCCGCGAGATACTCAAGGAGCTCAGCGTTGATCCCGAGATGGTGCGCAGCCGCGTGGAAGAAGTGCTGGAAAGGACCCCTAGGGTCGCCTACCAGACGGGGCAGCTCTATGCCACGCCACGCGTGGTCATGCTGATGCAGCGCGCCGAAGAAGAGGCAAAGCGTCTCAAAGACGAATTCATCAGCACCGAGCATCTGCTCATCGCCATCGTGAGCGAGGGCAGGGGCGATGCGGCAGCCATCCTCAACAGTGCCGGCATCACCCAGGAGAATGTCTATGCTGCCCTGCAGAAGGTGCGCGGCAGCCGCCGCGTTGATGATGCCCGTGCCGAAAGCAAGTACCGTTCCCTCAAGAAATACAGCCGCGACCTCACCGAGCTTGCTCGCCAGGGAAAGCTGGACCCGGTCATCGGGCGGGAAAAGGAAATCAGGCGCGTCATGCAGATACTCACCCGTCGCACCAAGAATAACCCGGTCATCGTCGGCGATGCTGGCGTGGGCAAGACTGCCATCGCCGAGGGGCTTGCCCAGAAGATCGCCGCCGATGACGTGCCCGATTCGCTTAAAGGCAAAAGAGTGCTTGCCCTGGACATGGCGGCACTGGTTGCCGGAAGCAAGTTCCGCGGCGAGTTTGAGGAGCGTCTCAAGGCGGTCATGGATGAGATCCGCGAGGCAAAAGGTGAGGTCATCCTCTTCATTGATGAAATACATACCGTGGTCGGTGCCGGGGCGGCGGAAGGCGCCATTGACGCCTCAAACATGCTCAAACCGGCACTGGCACGGGGAGAGCTCCAATGCATCGGTGCCACCACCCTTGATGAGTACCGCAAGTACATTGAGAAGGACAAAGCTCTGGAAAGGCGCTTCCAGCCGGTCTTTGTTGATGAGCCGAGTGTTGAGGATACCATCGCCATCCTGCGCGGCTTAAGACCGAGGTATGAGGCACACCACAAGGTGAAGATTACCGATGAAGCCCTCGAGGCGGCGGCAAGGCTCAGCCACCGCTACATTGCCGACCGTCACCTTCCCGATAAGGCCATTGACCTCATCGACGAGGCGGCAAGCAAGCTGCGTATTGACAGCGAAAGTGCCCCGCCTGAGGAAAAGGAGCTTGAAGCACGCATCAAGCACCTTGCCAACGAAGAGGAAGCCGCCGCCCAGCGCCAGGACTACGAGCAGGCGGCAAAACTCCGCGCCGAGCGTCTCAAGCTTGAGCCGCGCTACCAGCAGATAAAGAGCGAGCGCCTGGGCCGGCAGAAGACGAGCGGTGAGGTCACCGCCGAGCTTATCGCCGAGATCATCTACAGCTGGACGGGGATCCCTGTTTCCCACATGCTGGAAACCGAAGCGGAAAGGTATCTGCACATGGAAGAGCGCCTTCACGAGCGCTTCATTGACCAGGAAGAGGCCGTGGCGGCAATTTCCGAGGCCATCCGCCGCAGCCGTGCCGGCCTAAAAGACCCGCGCCGTCCCATCGGGAGCTTCATCTTCCTCGGGCCCACCGGCGTGGGGAAAACGGAGTTGGTGCGCAGCCTTGCCTGGTTCCTCTTCGGCGATGAGAATGCCATGGTCAGGCTGGACATGTCCGAGTATCAGGAAAAACATACCGTCTCGCGCCTCATCGGGGCGCCGCCGGGATATGTCGGTTACGAGGAAGGCGGGCAGCTTACCGAAGCGGTAAGGCGCAGGCCTTTCTGCGTTATCCTGCTTGATGAGATTGAGAAGGCGCATCCCGAGGTCTTCAATACCCTGCTCCAGATACTTGACGACGGGCGCCTTACCGACGGGCATGGGCGGACAGTGGACTTCAAGAATACCCTCATCATCATGACGAGCAATGCCGGTGTTGAGCTCATCAAGAAGGAGGCACAGCTCGGCTTTGCCCCCCGCCGTGATGAAAAGTCACGGCAGGGCTACGAGGCGATGAAGGAAAAGGTCATGGCAGAGGTGAGGCGGCTGTTCCGCCCCGAGTTCCTCAACCGCCTTGACGACATCATCGTTTTCCACGAGCTGACCGAGGAGCACCTGAAGAAGATCGTCGACCTCATGCTGAAAGACCTGGGCAACCGTCTCAGGGAACAGAAGGTAAGCCTTGAACTCACGGACAGGGCGAAGGCATGGCTTGCCAAGGAAGGCTATGACCCCGTTTACGGTGCCCGTCCGCTCCGCCGCACCGTCGAGCGCTACATTGAAAACCCGCTTTCCAGCAAGCTCCTGCGCGGTGAAATCAAAGCCGGTGATACCGTGGTCGTGGACGTGGATGACGGGGGCAAGCTCGCCTTCAGCGTGAAGGCGGAGAAAAATCCGTAATCATCGGCTGTTTTTCCCGGTTTCCGCAGTGCAGGTTGGACGTAACGTCTTTCTGCCTGTATAATATCGTTATTAAGCCATGCCGCCACAGCAAGCCAAAGAGCAGGAATCGCCCGGCCCCGAGGTGACCGTCCCCGAGGTAAAGGCAGCAGCGAGCAGGCCTGCCCGATGGGCATACGCCCTGGGCATCATCGGCGTTATCCTCATGCTCCTCATGGTGGTCGTCCTCATCATCTTTGATGAGGAAGTGGAAAGCCTGCGGCGCTACGGATATATCGGTGCCTTCTTTATCAGCATCCTCGGCGGTGCCACCATCGTTATCCCGGTGCCGATGCTGGCGGTGGTCTTTGCCCTCGGTGCCGTCATGCCCATGCCCTGGCTCGTGGGGCTCTGTGCTGCCCTGGGGGAGCTTGTCGGCGCCCTCACCATCTACATGACCGGGCACGGCGCCGGACAGGCCATCAGCACCGCAAAAAGCGGGCGCGTCCAGAAAATCTATGACCGCCTGCTTGAGATGATGAAAAAGCGAGGGGCGCTCACCCTCTTTATCGTAACTTCCATCATCAACCCGTTCTTTTACCCCGCAGCCTTCGCCTCGGGAGCACTGCGCTTCGGTATCAAGAAGTATACGGTCATCGTGCTTATCGGCAAGATCATCAAGTGCATGACCGTGGTCTACGCCGGGCATTTCGGCCTCAAGGGGATCTTCCGCGCCTTCGGAATACAGATCTAACGGCCAAAAGAAAAAGACCCTGCCGCTCCGCTTACGGCGGGTCTCTTCCCTGGGCTATTACCAAGCTGGGGAACGACTTGGTAATCAATTCTGCTCCCATCTTAATACCGCCGGCATAAACATGGCATAAACAAAGGCGGGTAAGCCGTAAACAGTGCGTAATACTTCGGGGCGCTTGCCAGCCACGCGGTTTTGTGCTAAATTAAAGATGCGTCCTCGGGGCCGTAGTTCAATTGGGAGAACGCTTCAATGGCATTGAAGAGGTAGGGGGTTCGAATCCCCCCGGCTCCAGTTACGTGTGAAGCGCAGGAGCCTGCGGTTTTCAAAAAGGTCTCCTGTGGGAACGCCTGCTAAGACTATTGTCTTTTATTCTCCACCATCAAACTTGTAACCGAAACCGTGAACGGTCAAAAGGTGTCTGGGGTTTTCCGGGTCTTCTTCGATTTTCCGTCGGAGGGAACGGATATGTACATCGACGGTGCGTGCTGAACCGTTGTAATCGTAGCCCCACACCTTTTCCACGATCTGCTCGCGGCTAAAGACCTGCCCCCGATGGCGCATCAGGAAAGCCAGCAGGTCAAATTCTTTGGGGCTGAGTTTCACGGGCATCCCCCTGTATAATGCGCGGTGACCGGCAACATCGACCTCAATATCACCGGCTTTTAAGGTTGGCTGAACAACTGGCACGTTCGCGGCAGGCTGCTCGCTCCACTGCGAGCGGCGCAGCATTGCCCGGACCCGCGCCATCAGTTCTCTGACGCTGAAAGGCTTGGTGATGTAGTCATCGGCCCCCAGCTCCAGCCCGACCACCTTGTCTATTTCTTCGGTCTTAGCACTGAGCATCAGAATGGGTACCGCCATTTCCTTACGTAATATGCGGCAGACCTCAAAGCCGTCCAGTCCGGGAAGCATGATATCAAGGATGATCAGGTCAGGTTTTTCCTGGCGTGCCTTTTCCAGCGCCTGCATCCCGTCTTCAGCGGCGATTGCGGTAAATCCGCCCTGTACCAGATTGTACCTGAGGACGTCAAGAATGTTCTTATCATCGTCAACGACGAGGACTTTGCTCATGGCCCTCCCCGTGATGTGATCGGGCCGGAAGTACCTGTTTCTTCCATTTCTTTTCCATCAAGCTGCCGGCGGCGAATGTGCCCGCAAATATCGTTAAATGCGGTCAAGCAGCCCTTTTTCTACCCGAAACGACCGGTAATGTAGCCCTCGGTGCGCTTATCTCGGGGGTTTGTAAAAATCTGCGATGTCTGCCCGTACTCCACGAGAACGCCGGCCCGGTCATCTTCCATCATGAAAAAGGCTGTCATATCGGATACCCTTGCCGCCTGCTGCATATTATGGGTGACAATGATGATGGTATAGTCTTTAGACAGAGTCCTCATCAGGTCTTCTATCTTCAGGGTGGCTATCGGGTCCAGGGCACTGCATGGTTCATCCATAAGTATGACCTCCGGTTCCACCGCCAGCACCCTGGCAATGCACAGCCTCTGCTGTTGCCCGCCGGAGAGTGCCAGGGCCGATTGCTCAAGTTTATCCTTCACCTCATCCCAGAGGGCGGCGCGGCGTAAGCTTTTTTCCACAATTTCTTCCAGCCGCTGGCGGTTGTTCTGGCCGTGTTGCCTTGGTCCGAAGGCGACGTTATCAAAGACGGACACGGGGAAGGGATTGGGTTTCTGGAAGACCATCCCAACACGTTTGCGGAGATCAACCACGTTGGTAGATCTGTCATAAATTGACATGTCATCAATTTGGATAACGCCTTCCACCCTGGTACCGGGGATAATATCGTTCATCCGGTTGAGCAGACGCAGAAATGATGATTTGCCGCAGCCCGATGGCCCGATGATCGCCGTAATAGCACACCGCGGTACCTCCATAGTTATGTTTCTCAGACACTGAAAGTTACCGTAATAGAGATTGACCCCTTTCGCACGTATTTTCCCGTGGTTGAGGCAAGTACCTTCATGCGCCGCCATATCAACCTGCCCCCCTTATCCTTTTCTGGAAACGGTAGGCGAACCAGTTGGTGAGAGAGTTGATAAGTATTATCGTAACTATCAATATGGCCCCGGTGGCCATTGCCTTGTCAAAAGCCCTGGTTTCCATGGCGAGATAGAAGACATGAAGGGATAGCGTCCTGCCACCGGAAAGCAGCGAGGTCGGCATGGCGGCGCTGCCGCCCAGCGTAACATAGAGGCAAGCCGTCTCCTCGATGGCCCGACCGATGCAGAGTATAATGGCCGTAACAAGGCCGGGTAATGCTGTCGGTAAAAGAACGTGTGACACCGTCTGCCAGCGCGTCGCGCCCAGTGCCAGTGCCGCCTCGCGATAGGCATAAGGAACGGACTTTATCGCTTCTTCCGAGGTACGTATCATCGTCGGCAGCAGAAGACACACCAGCGTAAGAGCACCGGAGAGTATGGAAAAGTTGAAGTGGAGAGCCGTTACAAAGAGAGCAAAGCCGAATAGACCGAATATAATTGAGGGAACACCCGCCAGAATTTCCACCCCGTACCGTATCAGGCGGGTCAACCTGTTATCCGGTGCGTATTCAGCCAGATATATGGCTGCCCCCAGGCCTACCGGCACCAGTATTGCCATGGTGAGGGCCACCAGATAAACGGTGCTGACAATGACTGTGGAAATGCCGCCTTCCCCCGACAGCCCGCCCTTCGGTGGCGTAAGCAGGAAATCAAGGCTCAGCCCGGGGATGCCCTGCACGAGCACGTAACCGATCACTATCAGGAGGATGAGGACGGTGACCACACCTCCACCCCAGATATACACCATAGCCAGCTTCTGGGTTGTCTTAGGCGAGAGTCTGAGCATGGCTTCCTCTCTTAAGACCGATGACGGCAATGCTGTTCAACACCAGAATGAAGATGAAGAGGATGATCCCGGTGGCGAAAAGGGCACTTTCATGGACCCCGGTGGCATAATTAATCTCCACGGCGATATTGCCGGTAAGGGTACGCGCCGGAGAAAGCGGTGATGTTGGAAATGTGATTGAGTTACCGATGACCATGATCATTGCCATCGTTTCCCCGACAGCCCTCCCCATCCCCAGGACAATACTTGCGCCGATACCGGAGCGTGCCGCCGGCAAAACGACGTTCCAGATGGTTTGCCAGTGCGTGGCACCCAGTGCCAGCGACCCTTCTCTGTAAGAACCCGGCACTGCCCTGATAC
>JAOAEN010000149.1 GCA_026416775.1 Dehalococcoidales bacterium | reverse complement strand
GGCATATTGAGTGCAGCGCCATGTCTTTGAAATACCTCGGCGAACAGCTTGACATCCACGGCGGGGGGCAGGACCTCATCTTTCCCCATCATGAGAACGAGATTGCCCAGTCCGAGTCCTTCACCGGCAAGAAGCCCTTCGTGCGCTACTGGATACATAACGGGGCGCTCCAGATGGGCGGCGAGAAGATGAGCAAAAGCCTCGGTAACCTCATCACCATCCGCGATGCCCTTAAGAAATACAGCGCTGATGCCATCCGGCTTTTCGTTCTCGGCTCGCACTACCGCAGCCCGCTCACCTACTCCGAAGAGGCGCTCAAAGCCGCCGAAAGCGGTGCCGAAAGGCTCAGGCGCACGGCTCCCAGGAACGAAGCGGGGAGAAAGACGGGCAAGCCGCTTGACCCCGCGCCGTACCGGCAGAGGTTCGTTGAGGCTATGGATGATGATTTCAACACCCCGCAGGCGCTGGCATGCCTCTTTGACCTTGCCCGCGATATCAACCGTGCCGATGAAGCCGGCGAGGATGCCACTGGGGCACGCCGGCTCCTGCAGGAACTGGGCGGCGGGGTACTGGGGCTTACCTTCCGCGAGCCCGAGGTCGCGCTTGATGCCGAGCCCTTCCAGATGCTTGCCGCATCCATCATCCAGACGCTTGCCCAGCTTGGCATCAGGAAGGAAATCCCCGCTTCCGAGAGCGCCGCAGCCGTCATCGACTGGCTGGTCTCGCTCCGCGGCGAGCTGCGCGGGGCGAAACAGTTTGCCCCTGCCGATGCGATAAGAAACGGGCTTGCCCGGCTTGGCATCGTCCTTGAGGACACCCCGCAGGGTACGATCTGGCGCATAAGACGTTAGCCGGACCCACCGAGGGCAAAAAATAAGGCACCAGATGTTGGTGCCTTATTCATCAGCCGATAAAGCAGCTTTCCCTTGTTAATTTACCGGCCAGAACATCCTGCCTCTCCGGGCCGTCGCGGAAAACTTTCTGCCCGGCAGGACATCATGTATCGGCCGCCTGGCGCAAGAAAAAACGGAGATAGCGCTAGTTACTTAAGCCTTACCGATGCGGTAGACCTTGGTGCCACAGCTGGGGCAAACGCCCTGGACTGCCGGCCGCTTGTTCTTCAGCGTGACCGAGCGGGGGTTTTTGATTTCCACCTTCTTGCGGCACTTCATGCAATAAGCCTGCGCCATCGCTGCACCTCCTGCCAGCTTATTCTTGCCTAGCAGAGTAGCAAACCTGACTGGATTTGTCAATAGGGTAAACCGAAAAATTTCTAAAAATTCCCGGTCCCGGTGAGGATTTCTACCACTTCCCCCGCTCCCACCCCCAGGTAATCCGCGGCGCTGCCGTTGCGCAGGGCTATCTCCAGGTACCCGCTGCTGCCGATGAGGGCAAGGAGCTTTTTCTGCTGGGCATAGGTACGGCTCAATCCCCGGATGCGTCTGCCCCTGATTTTTACGGTGATCTCCGTCTTTTCCGCAGGCAGGTGGTCCTCGGCAATATCGGTTATCAGGTTACCGAAGCGGTCGACATACACGATGTGTCCGCTGATGGTGCCGTCCGCTTTTCTCAAAGGTGCGGCAATCTCAAGCACCGCGAGGGAACCCACCGGGCGGCCGAATTCCGCGGCCGGGACACCCAGCGAAAGGTGCGCCGCCACCGGGGCAAAGATGTCTCGCCCGTGAAAGGTGGCACTCACCGGCCTGCGGAAAAAGCGCTCTTCGGTGATAGCAAAGACATCAAGCCCCGTGCCCCGGCCGAGTCTGCAACGCCCGCCCCTGGGACCCTCCGCGAGATAGGGCCGGACGACATGGCCCAGCACGCCGTTATCCGGGGCAACAAAGGTGTAGTCCGGGCTTTTCGCGATGATGGCGCGCCGTTTCGTTCCCACCCCGGGGTCAACCACGACCACATGGATGGTGCCGCGGGGGAAGTAACGGTAAACCGTGCTGAAGATAAACGCCGCCCGGGCAATATCCTGCGCGGGGATATCATGTGAGATGTCAACAACGGTCGCCCCGGGATTGATCCCGAGTATCACCCCCTTCATGGCGGCAACGTAGCCGTCGCGAAGACCGAAGTCCGTCGTGAGGGTGATAACGCTCCCCATAGTTCCGGGTTAAACGACCCTGTGGGACACGAAGGACACGATGGAAAGGACAACAAAAATCACCGCAAGGGCAATGGTGAGGTGGAAAAGCGTCCTCTCTATGCCCCGCTTGGTGCGGAAGACACCTTCTGACTGCCCGAAGATGCCCCCCAGACTCCCGCCACGCACCTGAAGGAGCGCGGCAAGGATCAAAGCGATAGCGACGATAATCTGCGCAATATATAAATACGTTTCCATCTTACAGCCCTGCCCCCAATTAAGCTAGGAAACCTGCCCGAGCCTCTTCCTGAGCAGCTCACCCGCAAGCTGCGGGTTTGCCCGCCCCTTGGTCTGCTTCATCACCTGCCCGACGAGGAACTTGATGGCGGTTTCCTTCCCGGCGCGGTAGTCCGCCACCGCCTGCCCGTTAGAGTTTATCACCTCATCCACGATTTTCTCAAGCTCACCAGTATCGCTGATCTGGGCAAGCCCGCGCTCCTTCACGATTTCGGATGCGGCCTTACCCGAACTGAACATCNCATCAAGCACGGTCTTTGCCGTGGCAATATTGATCGTACCGTGGGTGCTGGCGATGAGCTCGTCGAGCCTGACAGGGCTTACCTTCCTGCGGAATTCGGAGATCTCAATGCCACCGGCGTTGAGGATGCGCGTCACCTCGCCGAGAAGCCAGTTGCTTATCTCCTTCGGCGTAACCTCCCTAGACGCCCTCACGCACTCCTCAAAATAGTCCGCCATTGCCCGCGACCCCGTGAGCAGGTCGGCATCATACTTCGGCAGACCGTAGTCCTTCATGAACCGGTCGCGCCTTTCCTCGGGAAGCTCGGGCAGCTTCTTCTTGATTTCCTCAACCCAGTCACGGCTGATGACAAGCGGCGGAAGGTCCGGCTCCGGGAAGTAGCGGTAGTCATGGGCATATTCCTTGCTCCGCTGGGAGACCGTCTTTCCCAGGTCCTCCACCCAGCCCCGCGTTTCCTGCACCAGCTTTTCCCCCTCACCCACCGCACGGCGCTGGCGCTGCGCCTCATACTCCATGGCAAGGTAGACCGCCTTGAAGCTGTTCATGTTTTTCACTTCCACCTTGGGGGTGAACTTGCCGGTACCGGTATGGCGCAGGCTGATGTTGGCATCACAGCGGAAGCTCCCCTCCTCCATGTTGCCGGTGGAAACGCCGAGGTACTGCAGGATGCTGCGCAGCTTGACGAGGTACTGGCGCGCCTCTTCCGGCGAGCGCAGGTCAGGCTCGCCGACGATTTCCATGAGCGGTACCCCGGAGCGGTTGACATCAATGAGCGAGTAGTCCTCGCCATCCGGCGAGGCTGTCTCTTATACACATCT
>JAOAEN010000148.1 GCA_026416775.1 Dehalococcoidales bacterium | reverse complement strand
AGCCATGCCTGATACCGGCCCTAGTGAAACCGTATTTTTCATACAGGTTCTGCGCTACGGTATTGGAGAGGCGCACCTCAAGGGTCACAATCCTTGCCCCGAGCTTCCGTGCCAGATCAATAGTGGCGAGGAGGAGGAGCTCGCCAATACCCCTGCCGCGGTATTCCCTAGTGACGGCAATGTTGGTAATGTGGGCCTCATCAACCATGAGCCAGATACCGGCAAAACCAATGATGTAGTCCTGCACCCGAGAAGAAGGCGCTTGTTTTTTCCCGAAAATTCTCTGCCACCATCCGGACCACCGGCGGAAACGCGGCGCCCCCGGCATTGACGGACCGGCATCGGAAAGGGGGCGGCTGTCGTCAATGGCGACAATGTAATATGCCATGCGGTTCTGGAGCTCGTTGTGGTAGCTGGGCGGTGGCCACTGGGTGGGGAAGGCTTCCCGGTCAATCCGGCTGACCTGGGGGATATCCCCCCTTTCCATCCGGCGGATACTGTAGGCCAAGATTTACCCCCTGATATCGCCCGGGGAATGTTCTCTCATCAGAATGTCATTTTAGCATATTTGCCCTTTGGGATATATAGCCGGGAAAGTCTCTGGCTGCTTTCAGCTATCGTTCTTTCCCGCGGCGTGTCCTTTTCCGGTCAGAGACGCTGACGACACCCGCAGTTCCCTGCAGCTTGCACGGCAAAACGGGGGAGTAGAGGACGTAGAAAAACCAGTTGAATACAGACTAAAGCGAACCGTTTGGAACGGGTGTAAGGGATGAATGCGGGAAAGTCAGGCAGGGACAGTTTATTCAGCCTGAAACAAATGTTTTAATGCCTTGCGGGAAGTAATATACTATATAACGGGGTGTCCTTCGGGAGGACTATGCCGGCTTTCAAGCTTGTTTCCGATTTCCAGATGACCGGGGACCAGCCGCAGGCGGTGGAAAGGCTTGTGGAGGGGTTGAACAGGGGCTATAGGTTCCAGACGCTCCTCGGGGTTACCGGCAGCGGCAAGACCTTCACCATGGCGAACGTCATCGCCAGGGTGCAGCGTCCCACACTTGTCATCTGCCATAACAAGACGCTTGCCGCCCAGCTTGCCAGCGAGTTCCGCGAGTTCTTTCCGGAAAACGCGGTTGAATACTTTGTGAGCTATTACGACTACTACCAACCGGAAGCCTATGTCCCCGAAAGGGATCTTTACATTGAGAAGGATGCCGACATCAACGAGGAGATCGACAAGCTGCGCCATGCCGCCACGCGTGCCCTCTTCGAGCGGCGGGACGTCATCATCGTGGCTTCCGTCTCCTGCATCTACGGGCTGGGCGAGCCCGAGGAATACCGCAGCTTTGTGGTGAGTATCCGGCGGGGCGAACATCAAGGGCGCAACAGGCTTCTGCGCCGGCTTGTTGACATGCAGTACGCACGCAACGATACGGAGCTCAAGCGTGGTACATTCCGCATCCGCGGCGATACCCTGGAAATCCAGCCCGCCTATGAGGAGCTGGCACTGCGCATCGAGTTCTTCGGGGATGAGATTGACCGCATCCTTTCCCTTGACCCCATCACCGGGGAAATGCTCGGCGAGCTTGAGGCGGTGGACATCTACCCCGCCAAACATTTCGTCACCTCGCGGGAGAAGCTGGAAAGGGCGATTGCTTCCATACGCGAGGAGCTTCAGGAAAGGCTCAGGGAGCTGCGGAGCACGGGCAAGATTGTGGAAGCTGCCCGCCTTGAAGCCCGCACCAATTACGACCTTGAGATGCTCCAGGAAGCGGGCTACTGCTCCGGCGTGGAGAACTACTCGCGCCATCTTTCGGGAAGAGCCCCGGGCAGCCCACCGTGGACGCTCCTTGACTACTTCCCCGAAGACTACCTGATGTTCATTGATGAGTCCCACATGACAATCCCCCAGATCCGCGGCATGTACCACGGCGATATCTCGCGCAAGCAGACACTTGTTGATTACGGCTTCCGCCTGCCATCGGCGCTGGACAACCGCCCGCTGAATTTCGATGAGTTCCTCGAGCGCATTAACCAGGTGATCTTCACCTCGGCAACTCCGGCGGAATTTGAGTACGAGCACAGCGCGCAGGTGGTGGAACAGCTCGTCCGCCCCACCGGGCTCCTTGAGCCGACCATTGAAGTGAAGCCGACACAGGGGCAGATCGACGACCTTGTGGCACAGATCCGCTCGAGGGTGGAAAAGGGGAGCCGCTGTCTGGTCACCACGCTGACCAAACGCCTTGCCGAAGAGCTTGCCGATTACCTCAATGAAATGGGGATCAAGACCCATTACCTGCATTCGGAGGTGGACACGCTGGAGAGGGTGGAAATCCTGCGTGACCTGAGGCTCGGGGTCTATGATGTCGTCGTGGGTATCAACCTGCTCCGTGAGGGGCTTGACCTTCCCGAGGTAAGCCTCGTCGCCATCCTTGATGCCGATAAAGAGGGCTATCTCCGCTCCAAAGAAGCCCTCATCCAGACGATGGGACGTGCCGCCCGCCATATTGAAGGGCACGTCATCATGTATGCGGACACGGTGACCCGGTCCATGCAGGAAGCCATTGATGAGACGATGCGCCGCCGCCGCATCCAGGAAGAGTACAACCTCACCCACGGTATTACCCCGCAGGGCATCCGCAAGGCGGTGCGCGACATCACCGAGCGCGTCAGGGTGGGGCAGGTTGCGGAAAGACCGGCGGAATATGCCCCGGTGCCTGCCTCTCGCGAGGACATCATGCGCCTGATCAAGGACCTTGAGGCACAGATGAAACAGGCAGCCCGCGCCCTTGAGTTTGAGAAGGCGGCACTCCTGAGGGACAGGATCATTGACCTGCGCCGGACGCTGGCGATTGAAGATGCCGAAAGACTTGCCCGAAGACGATAGCCCGCTAGCCCCTAGGAAAGACCGTGCAGAAAAGCTGCGCAAGAGGCGACAGAAGATGAAACAGCACGGGAAAAACCTGGCGCGGATCTACCGCGATGCGGTCGAGAAAAGAAAGCGGCAGCTCCCACGGCATGGCTAGCCGGGGTTCTTTTTCATTTCCTCTTCAAGGCGCTTTTTCTCCAGCTCCCTGAGCTGCTTCTTGAGTTTTTCTTCCCCCACGGGACGGAACTTGTGGGTCACCCAGCTACCGAAGAAGAAATAGGCGCGCATGTTACGCACGTCTTTCCACGGATCGTAGTCTTCCATCTCCTCCATGCGCGTTCTGGTGCGGGGGCGCGCTGCCGGCTGGTTTAGCGCCATACCATGCCTGGGCCGCAGCGCCTGAAGCTCGGGATCGTTTTCTTCCTCATCCGTGCCGAGAAACAGGTTTTTCATGAAGGACAAAAGCCCCATGTTTAACCCCTTGCCTCGTTTTCCCCTATTACCATATACCCATTTGGGATATCTGTCAACCCCGCAATGACCCGCGCCTCATCGACACCTGTTTTTATTTTTCGCGGTTATTTCCCCCTACCCCCACCCGAAACAGTCCGGTTTCGTCTGC
>JAOAEN010000147.1 GCA_026416775.1 Dehalococcoidales bacterium | reverse complement strand
CCGTAGTCGCGCCAGTTAATTGCCGCCGGGTCGCGCTGGGAGATGACCCTGATTTCCCTGCCGTCAACGCTGATGGCCCCCTCTTTGGCGCTGACCTCGCCGGGGTATCTCCCGTAGACGCTGTCCCACTTGAAAAGGTGGGCGTTAGTCTTGGTATCGGCAAGGTCGTTGATGGCGGTAACCTCAATTTCGTCGCGGTGACGCTGGAGGATAGCCCTTAGGGTGAGACGCCCGATGCGTCCGAATCCGTTGATGCCTACTCTTACCTTCATCTTGCCTCCTCATCTGTTATTTTAGCATGGCCTTCCGCAGTCTTCCCAGCAGGGCCGCAGCTCTTTTTACCTCTTCGGCAGCCGGTGCGTTGTTTTACTGCGGTTGCGCGCAAGCATGTCCAAAAACGCTTCAATGCGTGTCTTGATATGGGTGGTGAGGGAAAAATCGGCGTTGCCCTCAATGGTCAGCATCGGAAGCCTGAAGGTGGCACGGAAGATGATGTCCCCGATGGAGCGGTGGCAGAATGTCTGGACGTAGTGGATGATACCGTCGATGCGCCGCAGCGCAAGCTGGGTGCTGATATCCCCTATCCTTTCCCGGATGGAGTAGGGATAGGTGTAGTTCGTGTACTGCCCGGCGAGCGACTCTGCCGGATCAATCATGGCGAACTGGCGCTGGATTTCGTTATAGACCACGCGCCCGCCGTGCCTTTCAATGAAGGGGTAAAGCTCGCGGGCGTAAACAGCCGGCACGCCGATATAGGCAAGCCTCAGCTCGTCTTCCGGATAGGGGCTGCGGCGCGTGCATTCGTCAATGAACGTCCCCAGGTCCTGCCCGTATTTCTGCCAGTCTCCGCCGAAGTCCGAGGTGGAAACAAGCCAGAGGTGGTTTTCCCAGCCGCTTGCCAGGTTTTCCTTCCAGGTAAGCTCATCGAGCCTTGCCGCGAGCCTCCGCACGCCCGTGAGCTTGCGGCGCATTTCTTCGGCGGCGCGGGGCGTGGTGCCCAGAGTTCTGGCGAATTCTTCCAGCGTTTGCGCCATGAGTCGCTCATCAGGCTCTGCCGGGTAGGCGAACGGGATGGCATTGAGCCCTTTCAGCCTGAGGACTTCCATGAGCATCAGGGTATTGGAGCAGTCCCCGCTCGTCACGCAGATGACATCGCGGATATTGTTTTCCATGCAGACACCGTAAATACCCTTGATCCAGCTACAGCAGTTCAGGGGAAAACCCGCCCTTTCCGCGATGCGGATAAAGTGCTCGGGTGATGGGGTGCCGACGAACACGTTGTTCAGGTCGACCGGGGTATACCCGGCACTCAGGAGCATTTCCACGGGCACGGTGGTGGTGATCCCGATCTTCGGCATGTTCTTACCCGCCCCGTTTTACACTCAGGATGGCTGGTTCTTACCGCCTTTCCGCTTCCGCGCATAGTAGCTGATGCCCCCGCGCGGGAGCCTGTCAACGCGGTTTTCGGAAGCCATCATCTCGAGATGTGCCAGGGTCTCAAAGATCGCCATCCTCTTGTGGAAAGGCGGTAGCTCTTCCCAGCCGTGGTTTTCTGCCCAGCTTATTTCCTGGGCGATCTCGTAGGGGGTCTTCCTGCCGCTGCTTAGGGCGCGGAGGATCTCGGCATTGCGCGTATCGTGGTGCAGGATTATCTCGTCAATGCGCCGGTTGATCTCCGTAAACGGGCTGTCATGTCCGGGAAGCACAAGTCTGATATCCAGCCTCTTGATTTCCTCAAGCGAGGCAAGG
The DNA here is from genome assembly GCA_026416775.1 of Dehalococcoidales bacterium. Classification (GTDB taxonomy): domain Bacteria; phylum Chloroflexota; class Dehalococcoidia; order Dehalococcoidales; family RBG-16-60-22; genus JAOAEN01. Next base: position 1,761 of record JAOAEN010000147.1, on the reverse strand, counting down.
TACCTGCCCAGCGGGTTTTCGATGGAAAGGGGGTGGATGCTGACGTTGGGCGTGATCTTGGGCAGGATATGGTCTCCCGAAAGGAAGATTTTTCTTACCGGCTCGTAAAGGCAGACATGCCCCGAGGAATGGCCCGGCGTCCAGATGACCCTGAAGGAAAACTTCCCCGTGTTGATGCTCTCACCGTCGCGCAGGGTGATATCGGGCATCACGGGCGTGATGTACTGTTCCAGACCGAGCGTCGCATCGCGCAGGCTATCGGCAACGCTGCGGGGCACCCCGCATTCAAGGAGCATGCGGTCGGTCTGGGCGAGGAGCTCTTCCATGGCGATGTATCGTGGCTCAATGAACCCCTTTTCAATATGGTGCATGGCAAGGACGGCCCCGGATAGTTTCTTGATCCGCCCCGCCATGCCGTAGTGGTCGGGGTGGACATGGGTGACGATGATCTGGCGGATATCCCCGAAACCTGCCCCCATCTTCACCAGATAGTTGTGNAGGGTGGAAAACGAGAGGTCCGTGTTCCAGCCCGTGTCAACAAGGGTAAGCCCGTTTTTGCCCTCAATGAGGTAGGTATTGATGTGGGCGAGGGTGGAGCCCTCCACGGTGATGGGCATCTTGATCCAGTGGATACCGGGCAGGATTTCAGGCATGTTTCTCCTTGATGTTGTAGAATGCGTCCATGCCGGCGTAGCGGGCTTTGCTGCCCAGTTCTTCCTCAATCCGGAGCAGGCGGTTGTATTTGGCAGTGCGCTCGGCACGGCAGGGTGCGCCAGTCTTGATCTGGCCGGTGGCGAATGCCACGCTGAAATCAGCAATCGTCGTATCTTCGGTCTCTCCGGAGCGGTGGCTTACGATCGCTGCCCAGTTTGCCCGGCGCGCCATTTCCACGGCGGCAACGGTCTCGGTAAGCGTGCCGATCTGGTTGAGCTTGATGAGGATGGCATTGCTGGCTTGGAGCTGGATCCCGCGCCGGAGCCTCTCGGTATTGGTGACATAAAGGTCATCGCCGACGATCTGGATGCGGTTGCCCAGCCTCCTGGTAAGCTCCTGCCAGCCCGCCCAGTCGTCCTCGGCCATGCCGTCTTCAATACTGATGATCGGGTAGGTGTTGACCCACCTGACATAAAATTCCACCATCTCGCTTGAAGTGAGCGTCTTCCCCTCGCGGGCAAGGACGTATTTCCCGTCCTCGTAGAACTCGCTTGCCGCGGGGTCGAGGGCGATGAAGCAGTCCTTCCCCGGCCTGTACCCGGCGGCTTCGATGGCGGCGAGGATAGCCTCCACCGCCTCGTGGTTGGACGAGAGCGACGGGGCAAAACCGCCTTCATCGCCGACATTGGTATTGTGCCCGCGGTCTTTGAGCACCTTCTTGAGCGCCTGGTAGACCTCGGCACCCATGCGCAGTGCCTCGCGGAAGGTCTTTGTCCCCACGGGCATGACCATGAACTCCTGAAGGTCGGTGGAGCTGGCGGCATGCTTGCCGCCGTTTAAGATGTTCATCATCGGTACCGGGAGAAGGTAGGTCTCCATGCCGTTCAAGTAGCGGTAGAGGGGGATTTTCCCGGAAGCGGCGGCAGCGTGGGCCACCGCAAGCGAGACACCGAGGATGGCATTGGCACCGAGGCGGGACTTATCGGGCGTACCGTCAAGCCGGATGAGCCGTTCATCGATCTCGTGCTGTACGGTCGCCTCAAGCCCGGTAACCGCCCGTGCGATCTCTCCGGTAACGTTGCTTACCGCCCTGAGCACGCCCCTGCC
>JAOAEN010000146.1 GCA_026416775.1 Dehalococcoidales bacterium | reverse complement strand
TGCTCATTTATCCCCCTCTCACACGGGGGCATTGGCAGGGCTGGTAGGTTTGGTTGCATGATGGGAGGAAATAGATTTCAGGAGGAGGTGCACTCCCTCTTTGCCCCCTTACGCTCACCCTGATTGATCCGCCTCATGCCGGCACCATGGCCCGTTAGCCCCCAGTGCGGGGCTGGACTGCGCCTTCTCTTCCTGCTCTGCGCCCGTAAGTCAGAAAAACGCCATTGCCGTCTGCCTGTGCCGCCGGCCTGAGGGACGCATGTAGCAGGACGGGCACCGGAGGCTAAGGCCCGGTAGGGCCGGTGCCGGACTTGACACATAACGATGACAGGACTAATATGCACTTAGCCGGCAAAGGCAGAAGACGGTGTGTATGCCCGGCCCGGGAGACGGGGGTAGTACCCATGAGCATTGAGTATTTCCGCGATGTGGTGATCTGTATCTTCGGCTTGAGTGCGACGGCGGCTTTCATTATCTTCGTGGTGCTGGCGCTTCTGCTTTACCTGCGCCTCAAGCCGGTAATCGACTCCATGAGGACGGTAAGCAATACCGTGGCGAAGGTCACCTCGGCGGTGGAAACGGAGCTTGCCGGCCCACTTGCTCAGCTTATATCCTTCGTCCAGGGTATCCGGCAGGCGGTGAGCCTGACCAGGCGTTTCTTCAGCGGTGAGGAGGAAGACTAGTATGGCAGGGAAGGATAGCGGTTTTCTCCTTGGCTTCATCATCGGTGCCATTGCCGGGATTGCCGTTGGACTGCTTTATGCCCCCAAGCCGGGCAAAGAAACAAGGGCTATCCTGCGTGAGAAGGCGGAGAGGCTCAAGGAGCGGGCAAGCGAGATATTTTCCAGATCAATGCAGGAGAAGGGCGGTTAGACGCGGCCTCCGGGGGTGCGGTTACCTGTAGCCACGGGGTAATTTGCCGGGGGAGCCCGGGCTGGCGGTTCTGGTTTTTCCGTTCCCTTGCCCTCCGTTATATAATTAGGCTATGGAAAAGCCCCTTTTAGTCCTCTTTGATGGCAATGCCATCGTGCACCGCGCTTACCACGCCTTTGCCGGCACGAAATACCGGCAGGAGAAGCCCCTTACCGTCTCGAAAACGGGCGAGGTGGTAAGTGCCGTCTATGGCTTTGCCCAGATGCTTCTCAAGGTCTTGAGCGAGCTCAGGCCCACCCACTATGCCATTGCCTTCGATAAGAAGGGACCTACCTTCCGCCACGAGATGTTTGACGGCTATAAAGCCCAGCGTCCCGCCACGCCGGAGGAGCTCACCCGGCAGATCGAGCGGGTAAAGCAGCTCGTGCAGGCGTTCCGCATTCCCGTTTTTGAGGTTGAAAGGTACGAGGCGGACGATGTCCTGGGCACGCTGAGCCGGCTGGCTTCGGCACGCAATATGGAGACGGTCATCGTTACCGGTGATGCCGATACGATGCAGCTCGTCTCTCCTCTCGTGAAGGTGCTTTACCCCCGTCCCGGGCGCTCCTTCAGCGAGACAGTGCTTTTTGATGAGGCAGCGGTGCGGGAGAAATACGGGATTCCCCCATCGCGTATCGCCGATCTCAAGGCACTGGTGGGAGACCCCTCGGACAATATACCGGGGGTGCCCGGGATCGGTGACAAGACCGCCGTGAAGCTCATCAATGAGTTCGGCTCTCTTGAGGGGATCTATGAGCACCTTGATGAGGTAGCCCCGCCGCGGCTGCGTGAGGCCCTGCGCGAGCACGAAGCGACTGCCCGCCGTTCTAAGGAGCTGGCGACCATTGTCACCGCGGTGCCCCTTGAGCCCGACCTTGAGGCAATGAGGGTTACCCAGTACGACCGCAGGCAGGTCACCGAGCTCTTCCGCGAGCTTGAGTTTTACAGCCTGCTCTCCAAACTCCCGGAGACAATTGGTGCCTCTAACGCTTCCGGCGCATCACCGCCGGTTGAGGTAAAACCGCTGCCGTCCGGGTACCGCATCATCACCAGCATCGACGAACTGGGCGAGGTGGTCGGTAAGCTTGCACGGGCCGGCAGGTTCGCCTTTGATACGGAGACCACCGGGCCCAATGCTATGACCTGCCCGCTGGTGGGGATCTCTCTCTGCGCTGAAGAGGGCGGGGCATGCTACATCCCGGTGGGACACACCGTACTTGATAAGTTTAGCCAGCTTCCGCTTGAGGAGGTACTGGCACGCCTCAGACCGTTGCTTGAAGACGAACGGGTGCTGAAATACGCCCACAACGCCAAGTTCGACATGATGGTCTTTGCCGAGTACGGGATTACCGTGCGCGGGCTTGATTTTGACACGATGATTGCGGCACACCTTCTTGGCGAAAAGAACCTCGGTCTCAAGGCGCTTGCCTTCGGCTTTCTCGGCGTTGAGATGATGCCGATCACCGCCCTCATCGGCAGCGGCGCCAGGCAGATCTCCATGTCGGAAGTGCCGATAGAAAAAGCGGCGCAGTATTCCGGCGCCGATGCGGACATGGCCTTCAGGCTGGCGGGGAGGCTCGCCGAGAAACTCGATGAGCAGGGCTTGATGCGGCTTTTCCGCGAGGTGGAAATGCCCCTCGTGCCAGTGCTCCTGCACATGGAAAGGACCGGGGTGGCGGTGGACACGGGTCTGCTCCGGGAGATGTCGCGCCAGCTCGGCGAGCAGATCAGGCTGCTTGAGGACAAGATATACGCAGAAGCCAAACACCCGTTCAACATCAATTCGCCGCAGCAACTGGGCAGGGTGCTTTTTGAGGAAATGCAGTTGCCCTACCCACGCCGCGGCAAGAGCAGGTATTCCACTGAGGCCGCCGTGCTTGAGGAGCTTGCCCCGCAGTACCCGTTCGTAAGGGATATCCTTGAGTACCGCCAGCTCACCAAGATCAAGTCCACCTACGTGGACGCCCTGCCCGAGCTGATCAACCCGAAGACTGGGCGCATCCATACGAACTTCAACCAGACGCGCACCACCACCGGACGTCTTTCATCATCCGACCCGAACCTCCAGAATATCCCGGTGCGCGGTGAGCTCGGCGGGCAGGTGCGGCAGGCGTTTGTTGCCCCGACCGGTGCGCTCCTGCTCGGGGCGGACTATTCCCAGATCGACCTGCGGGCGCTGGCACATCTGTCGCAGGATGAAAACCTCATCCGTGCCTTCCGCGAGGGCGCGGATATCCATGCCGCCACCGCCTCGTGCCTTTTCGGCGTGCCTCCGGACCAGGTCACCAAGGAGATGCGCCGCTTTGCCAAGACGGTGAACTTCGGCGTGATCTACGGCATGAGCGATTACGGTCTTGAGCAGGCAACCGAATTCTCCCGCGAGGAAGCGGCACGCTTCATCAAGGCCTATTTTGAAAGGTATCCCGGGGTCAAGCGCTACCTTGAGGAGACCAAGGAGAAAGCCCGCCGCAACGGCTACGTGGAAACGCTCCTCGGGCGGCGGCGCTATATCCCGGATATCAACTCATCAAACCGCCAGGTGCGTGAGGCTGCGGAGCGTATGGCAATCAACATGCCGGTGCAGGGGACTTCTGCCGACA
>JAOAEN010000145.1 GCA_026416775.1 Dehalococcoidales bacterium | reverse complement strand
TAGCCACGGGCAACGATGGTGCCGCCGGTGGTGATAGCACGCGAGATGATCTCCGCTCTGGCGTTCCTGCCGTTGAGGAAGACACGCGAGCCTGAATCAATGTTGGTGCCTTTGGCCGCCGCGATGACGCTGTTAAACCGGACGATGGCGTTTTCTCCCCGGCATATGGCGGTGGGGTACATCTGGAGAGAGTTCACTGGCTTCATCAGGACATAGTTATTGAGGAAGATACCGCCGTCCTCAATGATGGTGGCACTGCGCGGGCGCACGGCGATCTGCGGGTTCCAGCTGTGGATCATGGTGAAGCTTATCTTCGCACCGCGTTTCACGTAGAACTCGGAAACACCGATATGCAGCCCGGGCTCATTACGCGAGCCAGCGGCACACCCGGTGATGATGTGAAGTTCGGACCCCTCTTCGGCGATGATGATGTTGTGCACGTCCTGAATACTTCTTGCCTGTGCCAGATAGAGACATGCCTGCACGGGGAAAAGCGTCTTCCTTCCCGGAAGCGCCCGGATGAAGTAACCGTCGCCTTCATGGAGGGCAACGTTAGCGGTGAACTTATCGCTGTCCGCCGGCACGGCTTTCCAGAGATAGTCGCCAAGCCAGTCGTATTTCCCCAGGGCCTGGCTCAGCGGCATCACCTCAATACCCTCCTGCTTTGCGGAGTGGTGGACAGGGGTATTGTCTATCTGGAGGTAGGTACCTATGCGCTGGCTGATATCGTCAAGGACGATACCGGCACCCAGCATCTGTTCTTTTGCCGTAGCAGGTAATGCGGAAGGGTCGGCAAGGTACGGGTGTTCCTTTTCCGCGGTCCGGAACTCCTTCAGGTCGATGTCCTCACCATAGGCCGGTTTCTTGTCAAGGGCAGCTTTTGCCTTTTCTTTAATGTCTTTATCAGTCATGTTTTGGTAATCTCCCGAGGTAGCATTTGATGCATTCGTTATAGCCTTTTTCGCGGATGGTCGCCAGCATCTCATGAGGGTCACCCACGCAGCCGATGGTGCCATCGCAGAGCACATAGCCGGTACGGGCATTGACATAGTCCAGAATGTGTCCGGTATGGGTGATGATCAGCCCCATGCAACGGCGCTCAGGTATCGGGCAGTTTTTCTGCAGGAGCTCATTGATCAGCCTGCCGATAAGGGCGATGTTCACCAGATCAACCCCCGATTCCGGTTCATCAAGCAGGGTGAGTTCCGGGCGCTGGGCAAGGAGCTGCATGAGCTCGGAGCGCTTGATTTCACCGCCGGAAAAGCCGTAGTTGATATCCCGGTCAAGAAAGTCGGCGAGGTCAGCCATCTCTGCCAGCTTTTCAATCTCTTTCCCATCCCCGCGCCCTTTAAGACAGGCGGCGACGATATCCCGGGTCTTTACCCCGCGTACCACGGGCGGCCGCTGAAAAGACATACCGATGCCCATCCTTGCCCTTTCGTCAACAGAGAGGTTGGTAATGTCTTTCCCCTTAAAGATGATGCTGCCGCGCGTTACCCTGTATTTCGGGAACCCCATGATCGTCATGAGAAGGGTGCTTTTCCCCGCCCCGTTGGGGCCGAAAAGGACATGGGTCTCCCCGTTCTGGATGGTCATGTTGATGTCGTGGAGGATTTCCCTGCCTTCCACCGCCACACTAAGGTTTCTTATCTCGAGCATCCGGCACCTCACATCTGGGAATTTCAGTAATTAGATTATTGGCGTTTACCTAGCCGCCGTCAAGCGAATGACGCTCTTTGCGGACAAACCAGGCTGCCGGGTCTTTGAGGAACTCGTGGTAATCAAAGAGGACACGGAAGTGTTCCTCTTCCTGCATCGCAAGCTCTTCGTAGAATTTCTTGGCAACTTCAAAATTCACCTTTCTTGCCTGATCGCGGTAGTAATCGAATGTCTTGTTCTCCATCGCCATGGCAAGCTGAACGGCATCAAGCTCGCTTCCCGTAGTCTTGAATNCCTGATCCATGTTTTCAAGGGAACGGGCAAAAACCGTCCTCAGGCGGCTGCCACCGTCCGCCCGGAAGGGCGGCGCGGGGAAATCTTTCCCGGCGGTAACCGCCTGGTAGATCCTTTCAAATGCCTCGCGGTGACTGTCCTCTTCTGCCGCCAGCGTCTCAAGTAGCTTTCTACCGAGGGCATTCCGGCTGTTCTTACTTGCCTTAAGGTAGAATTCCTTTCCGTCAATCTCCATCTGGATGGCATATTTCAGTGCTTCCAGCATTGTTTTTTGTTCAGCGCCCATTTTCTCCCTTCTTTGGCGTTACGTTGGCAAGTCATTCCCGCCCGGTGTGCTACTTATGATAGGTGGAAACTGCAGCATTGTCAACCCTATTATAGTCTGCCCGTCCGAGCGGGGATGTGACAAATATCATTTGTCACCCGTGGTCACTACGGTAAAATCAAGCAAAATAGACCGTCACGGGGGGATGATATGAAGCTCAATCGTATTCTTGCCATCGTGGTAATGGTTTTTGCCATGGTTGCGCTGGTGTTCGGAGTGGTTTTTATTGCCGAGGGTATTGCCAAGTACAAGCTCATCAGAGACAGGATGGAGGTTGAAAGGGTAACGCTGCCGCTAGATCCCGATAACCCCTCCGTCATGACGCAGGTAAATGACGCCGCGGATGCCCAGCGTGCCGCCGACATCATCGCCTCGCACCGGAGGGCAATTGCCCCCACCTATCAGGACCTCCTGAGCCAGGGTAACGGAAGGTTTGACCCCTCCAATCCCGCCCATCTTACCTACGCCCAGGCAATGAACTTGGAAAACTACCTTTATCTGGCGGTGGCCGCCTTTGGGCTTGTCCAGGTGGCGCTTGCTGCCGGGGTCTTCATGGTGGTAACCGCCCTGGCGCTTGGTGCGGTGGGCACTGTGCTTCTTCGTATCAGCCCTGCCTAGATAGCAGCCAAAGGTAGCACCGCTTAACCTTCCATGCTATACTGGGTAATTGACAGGGTTTACCTGTCATGATCTGGGGCACCGCAGGGCGAAAGGAGATACTACGTGGTGGGCAAGATTAATCTTTCGGTGAACGGGACGCCGATCAAGCTTGACCTTTTTGTTGCCGGCTTTCTGGAGAACGTGGTGAGCGGTATCATCGCAAGCCTGAAGAACACCGGGGAAATCAGGCAGCTTGAGCTTAAAATTGATGGCGAGACCGTCGGCATCAGGTTGAATNGCTCCAGCGTGCCCTTGAGCTATTTCCCCATGGAGATCATCAGGAGCACGCTTTTCGGTCTGGTGGCACCGCTCAAGGGTGTCAGCGGAACGGTGCGGACACTGCAGGTCACATTGGAAAAGTAGGCGGGACAGCCGTCCGGCAAAGGCTCACCTTTCCCCAGGCACCGAGCTCGCTGCCCATAATGACCAGCGCACCTTTAAGTCCCTCAATGCCGCGGGCAAAGCCGAGTGCTTTCTCAATATCCTGCGGGCTTTTTACCATGTTGCCGATGGCGGTGGCGGCAGCATCGGCAAGGGCAGCCGACGTTGCAATGGCAATGGCTGCATCCGCCCTGCCGAAGCTTAGTGAATGTCCCAC
>JAOAEN010000144.1 GCA_026416775.1 Dehalococcoidales bacterium | reverse complement strand
GGCACCGCCGTTATGGACTGGATGGACCAGGAAAAGGACCTCGGCATCACCATCACGGCGGCGGCAACGACTTGCTACTGGCGCAACCACCGCATCAACATCATTGATACGCCGGGGCACGTGGACTTCACCGCCGAGGTGGAGCGCAGTCTCCGCGTGCTTGATGGCGGGGTGGTCGTCTTTGATGCGGTCGCCGGGGTGGAGGCCCAGTCGGAGACGGTCTGGCGCCAGGCGGATAGATACAAGGTCCCGCGTATCTGCTTTGTCAACAAGATGGACAGGGTCGGTGCCAGCTTTAGCCGCACGATCGCCATGATCGAAAGCCGCCTGCGCGCGGTACCCGTTGCCATCCAGATGCCGCTCGGGGCCGAAGAAAACTTCCACGATATTGTTGACCTCGTCAGCCTCAAGGCGTGGCGCTTCTCCTCCGACCCCGATACTCCGCCAGAAGAAGTCCCCTTCTCCGACGATATCAAGGCTAAAGTCGTTGAGCAGCGGCAGGCGTTGATTGCCAAGCTTGCCGAATACGATGACGAGATCATGATCGCCTATCTTGAAGGCGATGACATAGAACCCGAGGAGCTGAAAAAGGTACTGCGCCGGCTTACCGTCCAGAACAGGGTGGTGCCGGTGCTCTGCGGGAGCGCCCTCAAGAACATGGGCATCCAGCTCCTGCTTGACGCTGTTGTTGACTACCTGCCTTCCCCGCTTGATGTACCGGCGGTCGAGGGCACGGACCCGCGTGACAGCAGCCCCATCAAGCGTGAGGTCAGCGATGAAGCCCCGTTTGCCGCACTGGCATTCAAGGTGGTCAGCGACCCGTTTGTGGGCAGGCTCGTTTATTTCCGGGTCTATTCCGGCAGTGTCAGGGTCGGGGCGCAGGTCTATAACTCAACGCGCGACCGGACCGAGCGCATCGGGCGGCTCCTCCTCATGCACGCCACCCCCCGCGAGAACATCACCTCCGCCGATCCAGGCATTATCGCTGCCACGCTCGGTCTGAAAATACATTCACGGGCGACACGCTCTGCGACCCGGGCAAGCCGATTATTCTCGAAGCCATCAAGTTCCCCGAGCCGGTGATTTCCGTGGCGATTGAACCCAAGACAAGGCAGGACCAGGATAAACTCGGTGAAGCCCTCCAGAAGCTCACCGAGGAAGACCCCACCTTCAGGGTCTCCTTCAACGAGGAGACCGGGCAGACCGTGATGTCCGGCATGGGGGAACTGCACCTTGAGGTGCTCGTCACCCGTCTGATCCGCGAGTTCAAGGTGGGGGTGAAGGTCGGCAAGCCCAAGGTCGCCTACAAGGAGACCATCACCCTGCCGGTTGAGGCTGAGGGCAGGTTCGTGCGCCAGAGCGGCGGACGCGGGCAGTACGGTCATGTGCTGCTCAAGCTTGAGCCGCTGCCGCGTGGCCAGGGCTTTGAGTTCGTGGACGCCGTGAAGGGCGGCAATGTGCCCAGGCAGTTCATCCCGGCGGTCAAAGCCGGCATCCTTGAAGCGATGCAGGTGGGGGTCCTGGCAGGCTACCCGGTGGTGGACATCAGGGCCACGATTTACGACGGCAGCTACCATGAGGTTGACTCTTCGGAAATCGCCTTCAAGATGGCAGGTTCCATCGCCTTCAAGGAAGGGGTGAAGAAGGCCAACCCGATCCTCCTTGAGCCGATCATGAAGCTTGAGGTGGTGACACCCGAATCTTTCCTCGGCGACATCATCGGCGATATCAACGCCCGCAGGGGGCACGTTACGAATATGGACACGCAGGGGGACATGTACATCGTCCGCGCGCTGGTGCCCCTTGCCGAATGCTTTGGCTACGCGACAAGTCTGCGCTCACTCACCCAGGGGCGGGCGACGCACTCGCTTGAGTTCCACACCTACGAGCCGTTACCCGACGGGCTGAAAGATGATATTATTGAAAAGGCTTTAGGCAGATAAGATGGCAAAGCAGAAGATACGCATCAAACTCAAGGGCTATGACCACCGCGTCGTTGACCAGTCGGCGCGGCAGATACTGGAGGCGGTAGAGAGCACCGGTGCGGTGGCGGTCGGCCCCGTGCCGCTGCCCACACGCATCAAGAAATTCAGCGTCATCCGCTCTCCATTCATTGACAAGGACTCCCAGGAGCAGTTTGAGATACGCACCCATAAGCGCCTCATTGACATCGTGGAGACAACCTCCAAGACGATTGATGCGCTTACCAAGCTCAACCTGCCGCCGGGGGTGGAAATAGATATCAAACTGTAACCGGTGAATTATGGTTGAAGGAATTTTGGGAAAGAAACTGGGCATGTCCCAGGTCTTTGCGGAAAACAAGGTGATAGCGGTGACCGCCATTGAAGCCGGCCCCTGCACCGTGGTGCAGGTGAAGACGCCGGAAAAGGACGGCTACTATGCCGCCAAGCTCGGCTTCATCGAGGAGAACGGGAAGAGGAAGGGGAAAGAGGTCAGGCGTTACCGTTACCTGCGCGAGATCCGCCTTGACGAGGGGCAAAAGCTCGAGGTCGGGCAGAAGCTTGACGTAAGCCTTTTCAAGGCGGGGGACAAGGTAGACATCATCGGGACTTCCCGGGGTAAGGGGTTTGCCGGTGGTGTCAAGCGCTACCACTTCCGCGGCGGACCGCGAACGCACGGTCAGTCCGACAGGGAACGCGCCCCCGGCTCGGTCGGCTCCAACACCAACCCGGGCCGTGTCCTCAAGGGACTGCGTATGGCGGGACACATGGGTAACCAGCGCGTTACCGCCCTCAACCTTGAGGTGGTCCAGGCTGACCCCGCCCGTAACCTCCTCGTCGTCAAGGGGGCAGTGCCCGGGATGACCAACGGTCTGGTGATTATCAAGAAGTCCAGGAGGGCAAAGAAATAAGTGCAACTGCCTGTTTATGATGCAACCGGCAATGTCGTCCGGCAGATAGAAGTAAGTGATGCCGTCTTCGGTGTGCCCTTCCGCGAGCATGTGGTACACCAGGTCATGGTGGCACAGCAGGCAAACATGCGACAGGGCACCGCTTCAACCAAGACAAGGGGTACGGTGAGCGGGAGCACGCGCAAGCTCTACCGTCAGAAGGGCACCGGTTACGCCCGTGCCGGCAGCAAGAAATCACCGCTGCGCTACAAGGGCGGGGTCACCTTCGGCCCGCACCCTCGCGATTACCATCAGGAGATCCCGCGCAAGATGCGCCGGCTTGCCATAAGGTGCGTGCTTTCCGCCAAGGCAAACGAGGGCACGCTCAAGGTGCTGGAGAAATTCGATCTGACCGAGCCGAAGACGAAAAAGATGCTTGAGATCCTGCGGGTACTGGGGGCAGACAACTCGACCATCATCGTCACGCCGCAGCCTGAGGAGATGGTGATCAAGTCCGCCCGCAACATTCCTGAGGTTAAGACAATGCCTGCAGCCGTGCTCAACGTGCTTGACATGCTTTCCTACAAGAACCTGCTGATGACCGAAGAAGCGGTACGCATGGCAGAGAAGCTCTGGGGCAACAGTGCAGCTGTCTCTTATACACATCT
>JAOAEN010000143.1 GCA_026416775.1 Dehalococcoidales bacterium | reverse complement strand
GCCGAGGGGGTCCACCACGCGCCCGATGAGCGCCTCCCCGACCGGTACCTCGGCAATGCGCCCGGTGCATTTCACCTCATCGCCTTCCCTGATTCTGGTGCCATCGCCAAGAATGACCGCCGAAACGCTGTCCTCCTCCAGGTTCAAAGCAATGCCCATGATGTCATGGGGGAACTGGAGTAGCTCGCTGTACCGGGCAGAGGCCAGTCCGTGGATGCGGGCAATCCCGTCCCCCACCTCAATCACCGTCCCCACATCAGCCATGCTGATGCCTGCACCGAACTTCTCTATCTGCTGCTTGATAATGGAAACGATATCATCGCTCCGCCCGCTCACTTGAGACACCTCCTCTAGAGCTCACGAACAAGCCATCATGAAAAAATGCGACCCCCGCTCAGGTTTCTCCCCTCAAGGCCTTCCTGAGCCTAAAGAGCCGGCTGCGGGTACTCCCGTCAAGGACCTTGCCGTCAATCCGGGCAATAATCCCGCCGAGAATCGCCGGGTCAACACGTGACCTGACCGAGACCGTCTTTCCCATAAGCCGCGCAAGCCCTGCGGCAAGTTTCGCCTCATCGTCTTTATCCAGAGGAACCGCCGCGGTTACCTCAGCCCTTAGCACGCCCCGGTGCTCGTTGAGCCGGCGCTCGTATTCCTCGAGGATCTTCCCCGCCATCCCCAGCCCGCCGCGGCTTACGAGGAGCCTCGCCACATTCAAGGCAAGCGGGCTGACATCCCCGAGGGAAGCCTCAAGGAGCCTTGATTTGTCCTCAAACCCCACCTTCGGGCTTTCCAGCACGCTAACGAGACGGGCGTCAGCAAGCACCGTGGCAAGCCTTTCGAGGTCGCTTGCCCAGCGGTCAAGCTCGTTATTTTCCCGCGCGATTTCAAATACCGCCTGCGCGTAACGGCGGGCATTGAACTTCCTCGGCATCGTCCTTCTCCGGGGCTACTCCTGCTTGCCGGAAGCGGTGCTTTCCTCAAGCACCTTTTCAATCAGCTCGCGGTGTGTTTCCCTGTCCAGAGACCTTTCAATCACCTTTTCCGCCGCAAGGATGGTGAGGTCCGCAAACTGCCGGCGCAGTTCGGCAATTGCCTCATCGCGCTCGCGCTGGATCTCGACACGTGCCCGGCTGATAATGGCATCTGCCTCCCGGCGGGCTTCCGCCTGGGCGCTGCGGCGGATTTCCTCTGCTGCCTGAGCAGCACGGGCAATGCGCTCCTGCTCCTCGCGGCCGGTCTGCTCAAGCCGCTTCCTGATCTCTTCCTCTGCCCGCGCGGATTCCGCTTTCACCGCTTCAGCCTGCTCAAGGCTTTCCCTGACACGCCGCGAGCGCTCGTCAAGCAGGCGCATGAAGGGCTTGTAGGCCACAAAGCGCAGCACGACAAGCAGGATGATGAAGGTCACCACCTGGGTTACCAGCGTGGGGACACTTATTCCTAGTTCAGCAATTCCACCCATAAAACAAAAACTCCTGCACCGCTGACATCTCCGGGCTACATCGTCAGGACGGCGTGCAAGAGCACCCCGGCGATGACCAGCGCCCCGAGGATCACCGCGGCAACAATCGCCGCAATAAAGGTGGGTAACCCTTCCGTTTCCATATCTACCCCCGTCGTCCTTCCCTTAAGCAATCATGGCGAGGATGATCGCCACGATCAGGGCATAAATGCCGATGGCTTCCGCCATGGCAATGGCAATCAGCATATTGGTCATGATGGCGCCGCGTGCCTCGGGGTTGCGTGCCAGGCCCTGCATTGCACCGTAGCCCAGAATCCCGATCCCGATGCCCGGGCCAAGGGCACCAAGCCCGATGGCAAGCCCGGCGGCTAACATCTTGATTGCTTCTGCGTCCATACTACCTCCTTACATGAAACTGAACACGGCTCAGTGCTCCTCACCGTGCTGGGAAGAGACCGCCATGGATGCAAAGGCGAGCGTCAGCCCGCTGAAGACCAGCGCCTGGATGAAACCGATAAACAGCTCAAGCCCGTAGACCGCCCAGCCTATCGCCATGGGGATGAGGAAAGCCGCCACCATGACGAGGATCTCGCCGGCGGTCATGTTGCCGAAAAGACGGAAGGTGAAGCTGACGATGCGGATGAACTCGCTGAGCGTCTCAAGCAGGCCGACGAAGAAGTCCACGAAACCGGAAAAAAGCCCCAGCAGTCCCTTTTTGATATTGCCCCGCACCACGTCCCCCACCGCCCGGAAGAACCCGCTGACATTGATGAACTTGCGCAGGTACTTGATCCCCAGCGTCTTCAGCCCGTAGTATTCCACGAACACGAAGGAGACGAGGGCAATCGCCAGGGGCGTATTGATGTCCGTGTTGGCGCCGCGCAGGAGCTCGTGGTGCCCGAGCATGATGGCACCAAAGCCGGGGATGAGGCTGAGCCAGGCATTGAACGCCACGAAGAGGAAGATGGTGCAGACCACCGGGAAGAACTTCCGCCCGTACTCCTCGCCGGCAACGTTACGGCAGAAATCGTAGATCCAGCCGAGGATAAACTCAAATGCGGCTTGGAGCCTTCCCGGCACAAGCTTCAGACGGCGGCTGATAAGCCAGCTTATCAGGATGAGAAAGATGACCGTAATCCACCCGGCAAGGATGGTGTTGGTAACCGGCAGCCTGTAAATGTGGAAGGGGACAGGTGCCGGGAGATGGGGTTCGGGTGCCGGCACGCTGAGCCACGATGGCAGTCCCACATCGCCGACAATGCTCTTTCCCAGTGGCCCGGCAAGGAAACCGACGGCGAAAACCGCCAGCGCCACGATAAAAACCGCAACCAGCACGGGGAAAGAACAGCCAAGACAGCCACGACGTTTCTGCTCAGCCACTAGCTGTTCTCCTTCTTGCTATTCTGGATTAAAGGGAGCAGCATCCGGTATGTACCGTAGCCGGCAACCAGTAGCCCCGCGATAATCCCGAGAATCATGAAAAAAGGCTTCTGCGCACCCAGGTACCAGCCGGCAAGCGCCCCTCCGGCAATACATCCCCCGATGAAAAACCCCAGACCGGTGAGCCTGAGTGCCGCCCACTTCTTCATGCCACCATCAATCCCTGACGTTGAGCATGATAACAGAATCCGAATTACACGGTCAAGAAAAGGCATNGACAGAGACGGACGGTCACCTGTCACCCGGTGTAAGTTCCCGGCTAGCAAAAAAGCCCCGCGTGGTGCGTGCGGGGCTTCTCTCGCTTCCCCCGGGGCAGATACGGCTTCAGGACTTCCGCTTGTCAAAATCATCGAGGTCAAGGGTATTGATGAAATCGTAGAAGGCGGACAGTTTCTTTTTCATTTCCTCGTCGCTGACACGTGACCCCTTGCCCTCGGGAACATCTTCCTCCTCAAGGACGGACCTGTCAGGCTCGCCCTCAAGAAAGATACCCGCCTTCTCCAGCACCGATTCCTCACAGAAAATGGGAACACCCGTCCGTACGGCAAGTGCCAGCGCATCGCTGGGACGGGAATCAACCTCGATCTGCTTGCCATCCACGTCAAGGATGACGCGGGCATAGAAGGTGTCGTTCTTGAGGTCGTTGACCACGATGGAGT
>JAOAEN010000142.1 GCA_026416775.1 Dehalococcoidales bacterium | reverse complement strand
CCTCAGGCGTCTTCCCAGTTCCGCCCCGCGCCCCGAAAGGGCAACAATGGCGATTTTCTCTGTCCCGGTACTAGCCATCCCCGAACTCACCGCTGTAGAGTCTGGAACGCAGTTGCCGGCAATCCGGGTTGAGGAACTCACCCACCAGGATGAGTGCCTGCCTCGTAATCCCGTTTCCCCTCACCGCCTCCACCAGCGTGCCGACCGTCGCCCGGATTACCTTTTCATCCGGCCAGCCCGCCCGGTACACCACCGCCGCCGGCGTGCCCGGTGGATACCCCCCCTCAAGAAGCCCGGCAACCACCGCCTCAACCATCCCGGCGCTGAGGAAGACCGCCATGCTCGCCTGATGTTTCGCCAGCTCCCTGATGTCTTCCTTCCGTGGCACGGGGGTCTTCCCTTCAAGGCGCGTGATGATGACCGTCTGAGAAATGCCGGGAACGGTGAGCTCCGCCCTAAGCAGAGCCGCCGCCGCGAGAAGTGAGCTCACCCCCGGCACGATTTCGTAAGCGATGCCGCGGGCATCAAGCATACGCATCTGCCCGGCGATAGCCCCGTAGATGGAAGGATCACCGCTCTGCAGGCGGGCGACGGTCCTGCCCTGACTTACCGCATTCACGATGACATCAGTAATCTGCTCGAGGGTCATGGAGGCGCTGCCGTAGATTACGGCATCCTTACGGGCAAACTTCAGGACTTCGCGGGGGACCAGCGAGTCGGCATAGATGATGATGTCCGCTTCCTCGATGATCCTTTTGCCTTTCAGGGTGAGCATTCCGGGATCCCCCGGACCGCCGCCGCTGAAATAGACCCGAGCCCTCATAATGCTACTTCCTGTAGATGACAAGTGAAAGATAGTGCGGCTTTTCCCCGCTGAGAGTGCGGATATCCCGGACGACCCTGCTTTCGGCGCTACCGCACCGCTCCACGTAGACGCACTTCTCCACCGCACCAAGCCCTTCAAGTACCGCCAGCAGGTGCCCGAAGACGCCCGTAACCTTCAGGAATACCACCGTATCAAACTTACCGAGCACATCACGGATAAACCCCTCTTCGCACCTGCCTGAGATGATGGCAACCTTCTCATCCTCGCTTGCCAGCGGGACAAGCGCTGCTGCCGCCGCCGCATTCACCGAGGAAACGCCGGGCACACACGCGATCTCGACCTCGGGATGGAGCCGGCAGAGCACCTGCATCACGGGGATGAAGGTGCCGTAAAGCAGGGGATCACCGAGATTGAGCAAAGCCCCGTCCTTTCCCCGCTCGAGATAGCTCCAGATGGCATCCGCCGCCGCCTGCCAGCCCGCGGAGAGTCTTTCCTTTTCCCTCGTCATCGGAAAGACGAGCTCTACCACCTCTTTTTCGCTCCCCACCACCCCGGAGACGATGGAACGGGCAAGGCTATTGCTTCCATCATCCTTCTTGGGGACAAACACGACCGGCACTTCAGCAAGAATGCCCCGGGCTTTCAGCGTCAGAAGTGCCGGGTCGCCCGGCCCGACGCCGATACCGTAGAACCGACCGATTTTTTTCTCTTCTCCGCCCATCTTTTCCCGCTAACCTACATCTCAAAATCATCCGGCCAGGGACGGTGCAGGCACTCCTGATAATACCTGCCGGGGAAATTGAGCATGGAAGCCTTGGTCATGAGCGATGCCCAGTACATGCCATTCCGCGTCACGGTAAAACGGTCGGGATGCTCCCTGACGATACCAAAGAGCTTGAGCATCAGGGGGAGACTCCCCAGCGCCTGACCGATGCTTGTACCGAAACGCTTCTCAAACTCCGCCTTTGCCACCCCGAGCTGGAAAAGCCCCATCATGAAGTAGCGCCGCATCACGCGCCTTTCGGGCATGATGGTGCCCGTGGCGATCGGAAGCCCCCGGCCGACCCCCTCAATATACGAGCGGAGATGAAAGGTGTTCACATAGAAAAGCTGCCCGAGCTTTGTATAGGCACTCAGGCCCACCCCGATGTTCTCGTCCCGCGTACAGGTGATGTAGGCGCCGCCAGACCTGTTCCTATTGATATAGTCCCAGCAGCTTATTTGGGCATAACCGTTACCGGTAAGGTAATCGCTGACCGCATAGAACATCTTCCTTTCCATGCCCGCCGGCGGGACGGTGAGCATGCCGCCCTTCACCTGATGGGACAGCTTGGTAAAGGGGAAAAGCATGAGGGGATAGGCGGATATCTGGTGCACACCCGTCTCCGCCGCAATTTTCATATCTTCCATGAGGCTGCCCAGCGTCTGGCCGGGTAATGCATAGAGCAGGTCAATACTTACATTAAAGCCATGATCGAGGAGAAGGGCGATTGCCCGCAGCACATGCCCGGCATCGTAATTGCGCTGCATGACCCTGAGGATATCCGCGTTGAAGGACTGTACCCCGACGCTCAGCTTGGTAATGCCGGCCTCTCTCAGGGCAGCGCACATCTGCGGGCTGACGTCCTCGGGATTGACTTCCATCCCGATTTCCCCGCCGAGATCAAAACGCTGCCGGAAATAATCGGCAATTTCAACCACCTCGTTTACCGTAAGACTGGGAGTGCCGCCGCCGAAATAGAGGTCACCCGCCCTCACCCTGCCGAGCCTCTCCCGGTAGATGGCGATCTCCTTTTTTACCGCTTCAACATAGGGACGCACCTTCTCCGGGGCGTAATGCAGGCTGCGAAAACAGCAGTAGGTGCACATCCTCCGGCAGAAAGGCATGTGGATATACCAGCCGATGCCGTTCAGGTCGGAGCTGAACTGCGGCTCAAACCGCGTAAAACGGACGCCCCTGAGCCCGCGCTTGATCATCACCGGTGCCATCATCTCAGCAAGCATCGTTTTCCCTCCTGCCGCATCCGGCCGCAATAACAAAGACCGGGTTCAGCGCTTCAAGGCGGGTAAGCCCGATCACCGATTTGCTGCGGGCGATATTGAGCAGGGTGATCTCATACGAAAAACCATGCGCCTTAAGCCCCTCCACCGCACTGCCAAGGCTTTCCAGAGTCGCCACATTGATGACGAGACGCCCCGTATGACCAAGCCTCCGGCTGATAGCCCCGATAATTTCCACCATCCTGCCACCGCTGCCCCCGATAAACACCGCCGAAGGGTCGGGCAGTTCCCCAAGCCCGTCCGGGGCAAAGGCATGCACCACCGTAACGTTGGAGACACCGAACCGGGCGATGTTCTTCCTGATGACCACCACATCTTCATCGTCCTTTTCGACGGCATAGACATGCCCCGAGCGGGCAAGGAAGGAAGCCTCAATGGAGAGTGCCCCCGAGCCCGCCCCGATGTCCCAGACGATATCGTCCTCGGCGATGCGCAGCTTGGCAAGGCTCACCGCCCTGACCTCCTGCTTGGTGATAAGCCCCGCTTTCGGTTCACGACGGTAAAACTCACCGTCCCCAATCCCCAGTGCCGGCTTCGACAAACGGAAGTCACTTCCCGTATTCTTTCTGATGAGGATAAGGGTGGTGAGCGGGGAACACTCCCGACGGCTTAAGGCTTTCAGTCCCATCGCGGTTACCCGCTGTTTTCCGGTGCCGAGATCCTCACAGACATAGGC
>JAOAEN010000141.1 GCA_026416775.1 Dehalococcoidales bacterium | reverse complement strand
CCGACCCCGGTCTGGTCAGCCCGTTCTTCCCCACCGCCGAGCCGAAGCCGGCACCGACAGGCAGCCCTGCGGACTCCCCCCGGTACCTCGTATCGCCCTGGAAAGCGAAAGACGGGCACACCGTCTGGCTGGGGCAGGTCTTCCTGATAGAGCGAGATGGCCAGGGCGAGCCGGAAAGCTGTCTCATCGTCGCCCGGGACATCACACGGCACAAGCTCGCGGAAGAGGCTTTCCTGATGGAGAAAAGCTGGCTTCATTCCCTTACAAGCACAACGACGGATGCCATCACCGTCCTGGACAGGGACTTCAACATCATCTTTCAGAACGAACCGGCAAAGCTGAACAGCAACGGCAGCCGTTTCGGCGAAAAGTGCTACCGCGTGCACGAAAAGCGCGAGGACATATGCGAGGGCTGCCCCGTAGCCCAGGCATTCAGGGACGGTAAACCCCATACCACGGTGAGGAAGCGCATCCTCCCCGGCGGTGAGGTAACCTTCTGGGAAAACACGGCCAACCCCATCCGCGACCCCGGCGGCGAGATCCTCACCTGTCTTGAGATCGGCAGGAACATCACCGAGCACTACCGGCTGGCACAGGCGCTTGATGAAAGCCGCCAGTTCACCGAAAGCCTCTTGCAAAACTCCCCGACCGCTGTCATTGTCATCAATCCGGATACCTCTATCAGATACGTCAATTCCACCTGGGAGCGCATCAACGGCTGGAAGCGTGAGGAGGTCATCGGGATGAAGGCCCCCTATCCCTGGTGGCCGGAAGAGAGCAAGGAAGCAAGCTTCAGGGAATTCCGGGCGGCGCTCAGCCAGCCCACGGGGAGATGCGCGTCGATTGCAGTCAAGAAAAACGGCGAGCGTTACTGGCTTGATGTGCACTGGGTCTCCGTGATGCGCAACGGGGAAGTCCAGTACGTGATCCTGAATGCAGTTGATATCACCGAGCAGATCAGGGCCTTTGAACAGGTAAAGCTCCTGAGCTCGGTCACCGAGCAGGTCTCCGATGCGATCATGATCACCGATTCGCGTCTGAGGATCACCTACATGAACCGGGCGGCGGAAGAACACCTCGGCTATTCCTTTGAGGAAATCAGGGGCAGGTCGCTCGCCGAATTCCACGTCAACCCACCGGATGAAAAGACCATCGCTTCAGCCAAGGAGACCGTCCGGCAGGGCAGGGTCTGGCAGCAGATCATCCCCAAGCGACGCAAAGACGGGCGTATCATCATCTGCGACTGCCGCCTCTGCCCGCTCCACGATGAAACGGGGCGCATCTCCGCCTACATCAACGCCGAGCGTGATATTACCAGGCGGATGCAAATTGAGGCAAAGCTACAGGCACAGAACCAGCTCATTGAAAGCATCCTCGCCACAACACCCCAGGGCATCCTCGTTCTTGACGGGAACGACCGCATCATCCTTGCCAACGATGCCGCCTGCAGGGTCCTCCACCGCCGCCGCAGNTCTGTCCCGGGCAAGACCCTGCGGGAAGTCATCCCCGTAGCCGCACTCCGCAGGACCCTTGCCGAGATCAGGGCGGGCAGGTCAGCCAGAAGCGCCCTTGAGTTCCGCCGTCGCTACCGCGGTGCTGACAAGATAATCACCGCAAGCATCCTCAAGATGGGTGAGGAGCGCATTCTCATCACCCTCACCGATATCACCCAGGAAAGGGAGAGGGAAGAGAAGCTCTACCTGACCGACAGGCTCGCCTCGCTCGGTGAAATGGCCGCCGGGATCACCCACGAACTCAATAACCCCATCACGGCGATCCTTTCCCTCGCCCAGTTGCTTCTCAAGAGCGATATCGGCGGCGAATATGCCGAGGATATCAAATACATTTACGAGGAAGCCAGACATGCCGCGGAAGTTGTGAAGAACGTCCTGCTCCTTACCCGCAGCGGCAACGGCACGGGCCGGGCGTCCGTAAACGAGGTCGTCGGCGATGTGCTGAAGCTGAGGCGCTACCAGCAGAAGCTGGCCAATATCGCCGTTACCACCAGCCTCGGGGAAGACCTCCCCCCGGTCAGGATAGACAGGTTCCAGCTCCAGCAGGTATTCCTCAACATCATCCTCAACGCCGAAGCGGCAATAAAAGAGGCCGGCCGCCCCGGGGTGATTGAGATCGCCACAAGCCGGGCCAACGACCACGTTGCCACCTCCTTCACCGATAACGGCTGCGGGATCAAGAAGCATATCCTCCCCCGGATCTTCGACCCCTTCTTCACCACCAAAGAGGTGGGCAAGGGAACCGGGCTTGGCCTGAGCGTCTGCTACAGCATCATCTCGAGACACGGCGGCAGGATAAGCGTCAGGACCAGGGCCGGCAAAGGCTCAACGTTCACCGTGATGCTTCCGGTCGCAGCAGAGGGCGAGGATGGTACTCCCATGGCAGGGAAAAGCCTGCCCGCAACGGTGTCACCTCGGCACCGCTAGCCGGTGACAGCCTATCCATCCGATACTGGAGGGGGACAGTATGACCACGGCACCGCTCAGAGAAAAGATTCTCATCGTTGATGACGAAGCGGCAGTGCGCCGCAGTCTCAGGAAATGGCTCACCCGCAGCGGTTTCTTCTGTGAGGAAGCCGCAAGCGCCGAAGAGGCTCTGGCAAACCTCAGGCGGGAGCCGGCGGACCTCGTCATCCTCGACATCATGATGCCGGGTGTCTCGGGTGTCCAGCTCCTTCCCAGGATAAAGAAGCTGTACCCGGATACCGCGGTCGTCATGGCCACCGCCGTAGTTGAACCGAACACCATCGTTGAATGCATGAAGAACGGTGCCTACGATTACGTCACCAAACCGTTCGACCTCGACCAGCTCACCGCCAGCATCCAGAAGGTCCTCAAGAGGCGGAAGATGGAACTGCGCAGCAAGGAGAAACAGCAGACCCTGGAAAGCAGGATTGCCCGCCAGTCCCGCGAGCTGCAGAAGCTGTTCATCGACGCCGTGGAGTCCCTCATCACCGCCCTAGAGGCAAAGGACAAGTACACCGCCGGGCATTCCCGCCGCGTTACCAGGCTTGCGGTGGACATCGGTCGTGCCATGGGGCTTGAAGGTCAGGAACTGGTGAACCTGCGCTGGTCCGCCCTCCTGCACGATATTGGCAAGATCGGCATCGACCCGAGCGTGCAGAACAAGCCGACGATGCTCACCCCCGACGAATACGAGTACATCCTCACCCACTGCACCATCGGCGCGGGTATCGTCCAGCCGCTCGTTAACGAAAGGATCGTTGAGATCATCAGGCATCACCATGATAGCTACGACGGTAACGGGCTCCACCAGTCGGTGAAGGGCAGGGATATCCCCCTCGGTGCCCGCATTCTCGCGGTGGCGGATGCCTTCGACGCCATGACCTCCGACCGGCCCTACCGCTCCGCCATGCCCGTGGACAAGGCCATTGCCGAAATCCGGCGGTGCTCCGGCACCCAGTTCGACCCGGAAGTGGTGGGGGCATTCCTCAAGACCCCGCTCATCAAATCGGTTGAGACCGAAAAGGAGTCCTTTACCCCGGTGACCTAGGTAACCCGCTTTCCATGACCAATCAGCTATTTACGCTGCTCCTCCCTTGAGCGAATAATAAC
>JAOAEN010000140.1 GCA_026416775.1 Dehalococcoidales bacterium | reverse complement strand
TCGGCAGCGTCAGATGTGTATAAGAGACAGGCCCAGACATACCCGCACCGTATGGCGCCCCGGCGGGTTCAGGCGGAACTGGCGGTAAAATGTTGCCACGCTATAGACGTCAACCTCTGGAATGCGCAGATGATGCGCGATTTCCGCTATTGCCTGCCGCGGAAGATAACCGAGCGCTCCCTGAATTTCCTGAAGGATAGGGATGAGGTTTGCTTTCTTGCCGGCAAAACGGCGCAGGATCCGGCGGAGCCGGCGCGTTTCTCCACTGTTCATGGGCGTCCCCTTTATTCCAATTCTGGGGAACGCAGCTTCCGTTGTCAAGGAAAGGGATTACGGCTGACCGGTGCGGTCAGGGTTCACAGAGTGGAGACGGGAGAATGGTGTTCCGGCGGGGCTACTTCTTCAGGGGGGCAAGCTCACCGTTCTTCTTTGGCTCAGAGTTCATCTTTTCCAGCTCCTTCCTCAGGGCAATGGACATGGACTTGAGCCTTGCGGCATCGGTGAGCTTCCTGATGACCGCCAGTTCCTCCTGGGCGGTGATGCGGATGATACGGATATCTGCCAGTATCTTCTGGATTTCTTGGCTTGCCTTGCGGATGGTTTCCTCAACCTCGCGCTGGCTATCGAGCCTCGCCTTCAGGACGACCTGATGGGCTTCGCTGCGTGCCCAGGCTGCCATCTCCTGCTGGTAGCGCAGTGCGTCCGCCTTCATGCGGCGTATTTGTTCCATTTCCTTCTGGGCGGTCAGACGCATGCGCTGTACCGCCGCCGCCGCTTCCTTGAGGGTGGCGTATTCGTTCTCGAGCCTCGCCGGGGTTTCTGGCCCGGTGTTTACTTCCAGTAGACTTGCGGCCCGGGACGGTGCGCTTTTCTTGAGGACTACTTTACCCATTGCTGCTATTCCCCTGCCAGGCTAACGGAAGGCAGGGATGCCTGCGGCTCCCTCTGTCTACATGTTACCGTTTTGTGCCCGAAAGCCGGAGGTGGTTAGCCCCTGTTATGCTTAGGTGCTATCACCTAACTTTGTCCCTTCCTGCCCCCGCTCCGGTAAAAAGTATAACCGTAACGCCGGCCCGGCTGGAATGGTACTTTGGGTCTCTTACGGCGATGACATATCGGGGATGACTTACCGGAGGGGGCCTTTTGAAAGACAGGGCTATTTTTTTATTGCTTTGGGGAGCCCCCATTGACCAATCAGTGCAAATCGGTTACACTGGTGGTGTGCTCAGCCTCGTGCGGATGGGGACGATTTGTCTTATCAGTCATGCCTCAGGCGCTGGATACCGCCAGCGGTCGGGTGCTTTTTGCCGTTTGCTGGCTTTTCTGTAAGTAATAACGAAGCGGTGGTTTTGCTTTTCCGTACTCATTTTTTTCTGGTAAACTGGCATATACATCAGGGCAGGTCGGCCGAAGGTCGGTTAAGCCTTTCTCAGATCTCATGAGGAAGCGGACGGAGGGCGCAATGACAGACAGTTACAGACACTTGCGTGAGAGGCTTGAAGCTGAGCGTAAACGGCTGGCGGAGGAGCTGGCAAAGATCCAGACCACGGCTTCAACATCTGATGAGCGGCGGGAGGGTAGCCCGTTCGGCAAGCGGGAAGAAGAGGCTACCGAGACGATGGAGCTGGAAAAGCGCCTGGCGCTGGAAAACCGTATCCGCCAGGAGATGAGCGGGGTCGAAAAAGCCCTGGAGAAATTTGAGAAAGGTACCTACGGGCTGTGCGAGAACTGCGGGCAGCCCATTGCCCTGGAGCGGCTTGAGGCACTTCCTCAGGCAACCTTATGCGTCAAGTGCAAGGCGCTGGCAAAGGATGGCAGGATCACCACGCCCCCGAGATAGGTGGTGGCAGGCCCCGGTACTGGCGGGGATAGCCCTGCTTGACATTGTTGCCGACCAGATCAGCAAGTGGTGGGTGCGGGAGCAGCTTCTTCCGGGACAGGTCCTTTTTGATGCCGGTCTCTTCCGTATCATTCACGTCCAGAATACGGGTGCGGCTTTTGGCGTTTTTCAGGGACACGGCCTGATTTTTACCATCGTTGATTTTATCGGCATCGGCGTCCTTATCGGCCTGCTTGTGGTGCTGGGCAGGATAGCCTGGCTTGACCGGAACGTGGTGAGGGTGGCGATTGTTCTGGTGCTGGGAGGCACGGTGGGAAACCTCATTGACCGTCTCTGGCTCGGGCATGTTACCGACTTCATCGACTTCAAGGTCTGGCCGGTCTTCAACGTGGCAGACAGCGCCATTACAGTCGGTGTGGTGACTCTTGCCCTCTCCTTGCTTCTCTGGAGCCGGTCTGCGGAGGACAAAGGAAGCAGGCCATGACGGAGGAGTACTCTCTTGTCGCCGAGGCCGGCGGGCTGCGGCTGGACAGGTTTATCGCCGAAAATTGCCCGGGCCTTTCCCGCACCCATGCGCGGGAGCTTATTGAAAAGGGTCTGGTCACGGTCAACGGCAGGAAGGCGAAGCCGGGGCTGAGGCTTTCCCCGGGTAGTCGTGTGGTCGTCACGGTGCCCCCCGAGCCGGCATCCGAGCTCAAGCCTGAGCCGATACCCCTTAAGGTGGTCTATGAAGATGATGACCTCATCGTCGTGGATAAGCCGCCCGGGCTTCCCGTGCACCCCGCACCGGGGCACCCCTCTGGCACGCTGGTGAATGTCATTCTGAACTACCTGCCGCAGCTTGCGGACGAGGGAAGGACGCTGCGACCGGGAATTGTGCACCGCCTGGACAAGGACACCTCAGGGCTGATGGTCGTGGCGAAAAACCGCGTTGCCCACGAGAAACTTGCCGTCCAGTTCAAGACGCGCACGGTACACAAGTCTTACCTCGTGCTGGTGAGGGGCAGGCTTACTCCGGAGCGGGGCATCATTGAGGCGGCAATCGGACGCGACCGACGCTTCCGCAAGCGCATGGCAGTAGTTGCCGGAGGCCGAGAGGCGAGCACCGAATACCGCGTTGTGAAATACCTCGGGGCTTACACGCTTCTTGAGATTATGCCAAGAACGGGGCGTACCCACCAGATACGTGTGCACCTTGCCGCAATCGGTTTCCCCGTCGTCGGGGATGCCACCTACGGCGTGGCCTCACCCCATGTACCGCGGCAGTTCCTCCATGCCAGCCGGCTCGGTTTCTGCCTGCCGTCAAGCGGAAGGTACGTTGAGTTCACCTCACCGCTTCCCCCCGATCTTGCCCGGGCACTTGAGCTTATTGGCTGATTTCTCCAGTACCATGCGGCCTTTCTCTGCAGCCAGCTTGATTTTCACACTCACCCTGTTGGTTTCCCCCTTATACACAGGTTGATTTTGTCTGCATCTGGCTGATTCTTCAAACTCATCTGCTATTTTGCCTCAGGTAATCTGGTTTTGTCTGCGATTGTTTGGTTCTTCACACTCACCCCCTTAGTCCCCCTCTCACACAGGCTCATCCGCGGAATTGATAAATTCGGTTGTGTGAGAGGGGGATATAAATTTTAAGAGGGGCTTCGCCCCTCTATCTTACTCCCCTTGTGCTCACCCCTCAATTCTCCTGTCAAAGGTTGATTTTTCCGTATCTGGCTGATTTTTTACGCTCACCCCCTTAGTCCCCCTCTCACACAGGGACATCTACAGAAT
>JAOAEN010000013.1 GCA_026416775.1 Dehalococcoidales bacterium | reverse complement strand
TGAGGGAAAGCCTTGCCACGCCAGCCAGTCTTGTGTCCTTTATCCCCTCGCTGGCATGCTCAAAAGGTTGGGTATGGAAATGCCTCCGGTAGTAAAGCCTGAGAAACAAATAGGCAAGGAAAAGGTTGATCACGGTAGGCACAAAAAGGTACTTGAGGAAGGTAACAAAAGGCGCGCTCACCTTCCCGTTGAGGGCGATGAGCAGGTTCTGCGGGTTGCCGATGGGGCTCATCACGCTGCCGATAGTCACCGCAAAAGCCAGCGCCAGGAGGAGGATCCTGGGCTGGGTGTTCGTCCTGCTTGCCAGCGAAAGGACGACCGGTGTGCCGATGATCGCAAGCGTATCGTTCAGCAAAATCGCGGAAAGAATCCCCATGCCGAAGAGGATGAGGAGCACGAGGCTGTCCATGCTGCGTGCGCGGCGGAAGAGCCGGTAGGCAAGCTGCCCGAGGTAGCCGCTATCTTCAAGTGCCTGGCCGATCAAAAACACTCCGAAGAGAAAGAGCATCACGTCCACATTGATGGCACGCAGCGCATCCAGCGGCGAGATCTGCCGCAGGATAAGCACCAGCACCGCCCCGCCCAGCATGATCTGCCAGATCTGCAGCCGTATATTGCCGATGCGCCGTACGGCAATGAGGACGAAGACAAGGCCGAGGACAATAAGCGGGATCATAAACCTATTACCCGTCCGGCGGTTCGGTGCCCCGAACGGAAGTTTCCCTGCAAACTATCAAAACCTACTCCAGCGCTCCAAGCACACCGAGCGAATGCAACCCGTCAATCACCATGCTCACCGCAATGGCGGCAAGCAGCAGACAGAAGACGCGCGAGATTGCGGTAAGCCCGCCCTGCCCCATGAAGCGGGCAATCCTTTCCGCAGAAAGAAAGATGAGCCAGGTGATGAGCATGTTCAGGATGAAGGACACGAGCACCATGTAGAGCGGGTACTGCCCGGCAAGGAGCAAAAGTGTGGCGATTGTCGCCGGGCCCACGGTGAGGGGGGTACCGATGGGCACCACCGCCACCATTTCCTCCCGCACCACGGTCACCATGTGGCCCGTAATCATGTACCTGATGGAAAGCACGAGCAGGATGATGCCGCCGGCAATGGCGAACTCCGGCACGCCGATATTCATGACATCCAGGATAAACCGCCCGAAGAAAAGAAATACCAGCCCGACGATCGTCGCCGTAATCACCGCATAGTGCACGATGCGCCGCCGCCCGGACCTGTCAAGCCCCTCCTGCGCGGTCAGCAAGAAGGGCAGGTTACCGAAGGCATCAATGACGATGAAAAGGGGGACAAACGTCATGACGAAACTGCGCAAATATTCCGGCACTGACTACACCTCTTTCCCCGTTTCAAGCAGCTTCCTCAGGATAAGCTTGTCATCACCGGGCGCGTAGAAGTCAGGAACCCGCGCGATAACCTCATAGCCCTGGCCTGCATAAAAGCGCCGCGTGTTTTCATAGAGCGGCGTTGACGATGTTTCAATAACAATCATCCTGCCGCAAGCCTTTCTTATCGCCGCTTCCGCCGCCCCGGAAAGGAGCTTGCCGATCCCCTTGCGGCGTTTCTCCCGGGCAACCGCAACCCAGTAAATATCCCAGGTGCCGATGGTGCACGGGGTCTCACCGTAGCAGATATACCCGCAGACCCCGTCCTCGTCCTCGGCAACAAGGACGTGGTAGCCGGAACGCACCGGATCACGCAGGTAGCTGTCAATCACCTCCTCGGCAACGTCAACCTCAAATGTCTTGAACTCGGGCGTGGCGCGCAGGATCCGCATGAGCGCTGACCTGTCGTCCGCCACCATGGGACGGATGCGGATGGCCATATCTCCTTTCCAGAGCAAGATCGATGATTTTCTCAATAAAACGCGTGTAGTCCAGGCCACAGGCGCGTGCCTGCCGGGCAGCCCCGGCATCCGGCGAGATATCCGGGTTGGGGTTGAGCTCAAGGACGTTGGGGATGCCAGATGCATCGAAACGCATGTCTACCCGGGCATAGCCGCGGCATCCGGCAAGCTCATAGACCCTGAGCGCCGTGCGGCTGATGCTCTCCCTTTCCCCGGATGAGAGCACCGCCGGGCAGATGACCTGCGTCCCCCGGTAATAGGTGCTTTCCGGCGACCATTTCGCCTCAAAGCTCAGGACGGGCGGCAGCTCCGGTGGCAGGCGATACTCTATTTCCGAGATGGGAAGCACCTCGCAGGTGGTGTTACCCATGACCGTAACGTTGAATTCACGCCCGCCAAGGAATTTTTCCACGAGCGCCCTGCCGCCGTAATGCTCGCAGACAGCCTTTACCTGCCTTTCCAGCGAGGCAAAATCACGTACCACGCTATCCGCCGTGATGCCGTGGCTGGCATCTTCAGCAGCCGGCTTGACGATGCAGGGAAAACCGAGGCTGAAACCGGAAAGCGTTTCGGGCGTGACCAGCTCAAAATCTGCTGTGGGGATACCGGCGGCCCTGAGCATCCTTTTGAAATCAGGCTTGTTCAGGGCGAGTTTCAACGTCGCGGCATCGCAGCCGGTATAGGGGATACCGAGCTCCGCAAGCAGCTCCGGGACAAAGGCCTCCGTCTCCGGGTAGCCCGTAAAACCCTCAAAAAGATTGAAAACGAGATCCACCCGCAGCGCCGCAAGCCTCTGCCCGGCGGCCTCAGGGGGCATCGCCAGGGGCACGGTCACCGCCTCATAGCCGAGCCCGGTTGCCGCCCGTTTCACCGCGTCCACCGCTTCAAGCACACCGAAAACTGCCCTGTCCTCGGCGGTCATGGAGTAACGCGAGGCAGACGGCTCGTTATAGACTATGGCAATCTGCCCGCGCATTGCGGATACCTCCCCACCGCAGCCTCAAGCACGGCGTTGATCAGCCCCTCGTATGTCCAGCCGACCTTAAGCGCCATGATCACGAGGTCGCTGTAGCTCCCCAGACCGGGAAGCGGGTTGATCTCGAGGAAATAGGCCCTGCCATCTGGTCCCACACGAAAGTCAAGACGCGAGAAGTCCCGGCAGCCGAGGAGGCGGAAGACCTTGAGGCTGAAAACCTCAATCTCACGAAGCACTCCTTCCGCAAGCTGCGCCGGGCACTCGTAGTCAACAAGGTTCACGTAGTCCTTCTTCACCTCAAGCGAATAGATAAAATGCTCGGTCGGCTTTCTGGGAAGCACCCGCATGATGCCGACGACCCTTGGCGGTGCATTCCCCACCATGCCGACGGTCACCTCATCACCGTCAATAAACTCTTCAACCATCACCGGCTGGCGGTAATCCTCCAGGATCCGCCTGGCCTTCGCCTCAACCTCACGCGCGCTCCCGGCGAGGGAAGTGAGCCGGATACCCTTGCTTGAGCCCTCGTACGCCGGTTTGATGATGAGCGGGAATTTGAGCCCCTGCCACGGTTCTTCCGACAGCTCAACCGTGCTCCCCACAACACACCATCCCGGCGTGCGCACACCATCGGTCGCCGCAAGCCTCTTGGTGAGCGGCTTGTCAAGACCTATGGCAAGTGCCAGGGGGTCCGATCCGGTATAGGGAATGCCGAGCATCTCAAGCACGGCGGGTACCTGCGCCTCACGGCTGCGGTAGCTTCCCCGCCCCTCGGCGATGTTGAAGACGATATCAACCGGGCTGCGGCGGACGTTATCAAGAAACGATACCCCGCCGCCGAGACGTACCACGGTATGCCCTCTTGCCTGAAGGGCACCCGAAATCAGCTCAACGGTCTCGGGATAGTCTTACTCTTCAAGCGCATCCTCGACGGCAAGGTGACTGTCCACCTCCGTCTTCAGGTCATACGCAAGCCCGATGCGCATCTTTTTCCTCGGTCAAGTCTGCCGCATCTCCGCTGTCCAGGGCAGCCGCACTGGCCATGGCGCTTTCCCGCAGGTACTTTGCCGGGTTCGGATTGCGGTACCGGAAGACCTTTCCCTCGTAGTTACGCAGGAGCAGCTCGTCCCGCGTCATGGAAAGCACGTAGTTCGGCTGCAGCGGCACCTTACCGCCACCGTGCACCAGGTCCACGACGAAGGTCGGCACGGCAAGCCCGGAGGTATGCCCGCGCATACCTTCGATTATCTTGATTCCCGTCTCGACCGGCGTGCGCAGGTGTTCCGTCCCCTGCACCTCATCGCACTGGAAGAGGTAATACGGGCGCACCTTTATCCGCAACAGCCCGTGACAGAGCTTGAGCTGCGTTTCCAGACTGTCGTTGATCCCCCGCAGCAGCACGCACTGGTTATTCACCGGCACGCCGGCACGGAGCAGCCGGTCGCAGGCCGCCGCTGCTTCCGGGGTGATCTCGCGCGGGTGGTTGAAGTGGGTATTCAGCCATATTGGGCCGTACTTGGAAAGCATGTTGCACAGCTCGGCATCGATGCGCTGCGGCAGCACCACCGGGAAACGGCTCCCGATACGGATGATCTCAATATGCTCTATCTCCCGCAGCCTGGAGATGATGGCTTCCAGATGCGGTGTGGCAAGCGTCAGCGGGTCACCACCAGAGATAATGACATCCCTTATCTGACGGTTATGCCGCAGGTAGCCCAGCATGGCCTCAATCTCACGCCAGGAGCGCACCCAACCGCCGTGGCGCCATTCGCGCTTGCGCGTGCAGTGCCGGCAAAGCATGGGGCAGATATCCGTAATTACCATGAGCGCCCTGTCCGGGTAGCGGTGCACCAGCCCTGGCACGACCGAGTCTTCCTTCTCCGCGAGT
Organism: Dehalococcoidales bacterium; assembly: GCA_026416775.1. Taxonomy (GTDB): domain Bacteria; phylum Chloroflexota; class Dehalococcoidia; order Dehalococcoidales; family RBG-16-60-22; genus JAOAEN01. The sequence goes on along the minus strand of JAOAEN010000013.1, from coordinate 8,111 downwards.
GGGTCCTCCATCCCGAGGTTACTCATCGCAATCTCAAGGATGGAAGGCACCGCCTGCTTTCTCACCGGGTCTTCAGGGTCATCAGGGTTGATCAGGGAAAGATAGTACGGCGTAATGGAAAGCGGATAGCGCTCAATTACCCTGGCGATCTGGGATTTCTCTTCACCGGAAAGGGAAAGGTAACGGCTGAGCTGCTCAACTGAGGTGATACGGTTGCGGAAGTGCCACTTCCAGTCATTCCAGTCACCGTCCGGCACATGACCGAACAGCCGGTATCTTCCGGTGGCACTACTGGGAGGCTTGTCTTCTAGCTTTGACGCAAAACGGCTACTGGGAGGTTCTTCCTCTTCATTAGTGGGAACGGTCTCAACAACTTGCACGGGACTGGTCACGAGGTGATGTTTGCCTGCCACCGATGAGGTCTTCACTTTTGTCTCTCTACACTCCTTCTTGAATAATCTATTTTCCACCTGCGCCCCCTGCGGGCGCCAGTTTCCATAATAACTTGTCTGAACTTGACATTCCTGTTATAATATACAGGAATTCTAATTCTTGAATTAAATTATACATCCCGGAGGAAATTTGTCAATATCCCCTGCAACCTATATTGTACAGTTTCCCCGAAAACAAAGCAATAATTTTTCTTTCGGCAAAATGTCCTGGGCATACCCGGCGAAAGGGAGAAGGTCATGGCAGGATGGAAATTCCTGACAAACCACGCCCTAGTACTCTGCCTGATCGCCAAACACCCGCGCATCACGGCGCGGGAGATCTCCGCAAGGATCGGCATTACCGAGAAAGCCACCCGCAACATCATCAAGGACCTTGAGGCGGAAGGCTACATCACGAAGAAGAAAGAGGGCAGGCGGCTGAAATACAGCTTTGATCCGAACATGCCGCTGCGCGGCGAAACCGAGCAGGGCAGGGCCGTGGGCGACCTATTGGAAATCCTGGGCTGGAAGAGGCGCCGCCGCAAAACCCCCGCCCCCGAACAGACAGAGCTCATCCCTTCCTGAAGCCCCCGCATCACGCCGTAGCTCAGTTCTTTACCGCGCCACATACCCGCAAACGCGTTTCCGCACTCTATTAAGCCGGGGATTTTTGCTCTCCCTCCCCGGTTTTCACATTGTGGAATACCACTTGACAAAAGTCCTCAATTGTTATAAAGTTTGGCAAATAAAAAAACAGGGATGCCCAAGCAGCAGCCCGTGATAGCCCGTCGTGGTGTGAGAGAGGTACCCTCCTGTCAGGTTTTACCAGGAAAACCGGAAGCTTATGGCGCAAACGCCTGAAAATTACCGGTCAGCTTTTACCCACCCGGCTTCAAAGCAGTGATAGAAAAGGAGGTGATGTCTAGCGAGCAGGGACAGGAAGGTGTGTTACCACAAGGGAATAAAAAAGAATATTACCCGCTAATTCAGCGTTAAGACAGGAGGGTTTAAGTCCATGTGGAGGAAGGCTATCGGGTACTCATTACCGGTTATTATCTGTCTTCTCCTTTTGCTCATCGCCATTCCGGGCTGCCAGCAGGCGGCAACGCCGACCGCCCCCAAGACCACGGCTCCCGCCACCGTCGCCACGGCAACCAAGCCCACGACACCCGCCGCCAGTCCCTCAGCCACGGCGGCCAAACCCACCAAGGACAAGATTATCGTCGGCATGTCGCGCCCGCTTTCGGGACCGCTTTCCGTTATCGGTGATTCCGCCTTCCGCCCGATTTACGAGACCTGGGTGCCCCGCGTCAATGCCGAGGGCGGGATATATGTCAAAGAATACGGCAAGAAATTACCCATTGAACTCAAAATCTATGATGACAAGAGCGATGTCGGCACGATGACCCGCCTCACCGAGAAGCTCATCCTTGAGGACAAGGTCGATTTCCTCTGGCCGGCATGCGGCACTTCCTTCCTCTTCGCCCAGGCACCAATCGCCAACAAGTACAATTACGTGCTGATCACCGCCGAGGGCGGTGCCACGAGCCTCAAGGATATGCTCCCCTCGCTCCCCTACGTCTTCGTGAGCCTGAGCTTCTCCGACTGGTACGAGGTGCCGGTGCTTGCTGACCTCCTTGCCGCCAAGGGTGCCAAGACCGCCTACATCATGTATATTGCCGACCTGCACGGTATTGAATACTCCGGTGTGGCCGGTATCGAGCTGCCCAAGAAGGGCATCAATATCGTCGGCATCAAGAGCGTGCCGCCGGACATCAAGGACCTCTCACCTATCATCAAGGAAGCCAAGGCCCTGAACCCGGATGCGTTCCTTGCCCTCGCCTACCCCGACCAGGTGATGCCGGCAACCGCCACTTCCATGGAGCTTGACTTCAACCCCAAGGCATGGCTGGGCGGGCCTGGTGTGAACTTCGGCTTCTACCACACGGCCTTCGGACCGGCGGTGGAAGGCGTCCTCGGCTGGACGACCTTTGCCCGCAAGTCGTCGCCGAAGCTTGCCGAGCTTGCCGATATCCTCTATTCCGGCAAGCCCGAAGAGACCAACGACTGGTGGGGCCATCCGCTCTACTGGGCAGCCCTTGACATGTGGAAGGCCGCCATTGAAAAAGCCGGCACCCTCAACCAGAAGGCGATCCGCGACATCCTTGCCACCGAACACCTTGAGACGGTGCTCGGCGATACATGGTTCACCATCATCGGCGGTGGCGGCGGGCTCCTTGCCAAAGAATGCCACCCCGGCGAGGTGGGGCAGTGGATCAACGGCGTCTTTGAAGTCGTCGGGCCGGTGGACAAGGCCACCGCCCAGTTCGTCTATCCCAAGCCGCCGTGGCCAAAGAAATAACGGGTAAGCCCGATCACTGAAGAAAACAGGCTGCCCGGAAAACCGATAATCATGTCATTTCGGGCAGCCTGTACAGTATTCAAAATTATCAAAAGACCAGGAAAAATAATGAAATGCTGACATCAATCCTTGACGTTCTGATTGCCGGCTTGCTGCTGGGCGGGCTGTATGCGCTTATCGCCATGGGGCTTAGCCTGCAGTACGGGGTTGCCCGTGTCTTCAACATCTCCCACGGGGAATTCATCATGCTGGGAGGGATGGCCACCCTTACCCTGTTCACCGTCTTCAAGATCAACCCGCTGATTGCCATCGTCATCTGCGGGCCGATTACATTTGTCCTCGGCTACATCATCCACCGGACGTTTTTCCGCCACCTTCTCACTTCGCTGCCCATCTTCGGGGAAATAACCATCCTCTGCACCCTGTTCCTCTGGACGGTCTTCAGGATCCTTGCCGACTATAATTACGTAAGACTGAACCAGTTCGCCGCCCTGGCCATCTGTCTGGTCATCGCCATCATTCTGGATTTCGCCCTCAACCGCACCGCTTTCCGGCGTATCCACGAATCACGCGTTGCCGCCGGGGTCTTTGAAAGTACCTCAATGCTCTTTTCCTTCGGGCTGATGTTCATCATCAAGAATATTGCCTTCATCGGCTGGGGGCCATCAATCAGGAGCTATTCCTTCCTGCAACAGCCGGTGAGTATCGCCGGGGCGCTCTTCGGAATGAACCGTCTTGTGACGCTGGGGTTCTCCATCCTCATCGGTCTGGCATTCTACTTCTTCCTCACCCGCACCCGCATCGGCAAGGCCATCCGCGCCGCTGCTTCCGACCCCACCGTCGCCCAGCTCATGGGGGTCAACATCAACCAGGTGCTGGCACTGTGCTTCGGGCTCGGGGCGGCGATGGCGGGTATTGCCGGGGTGCTCATCAGCATGTGCTACCCCGTCAACGCCAACATGGGGATTGAGTACACCATCATTGCCATCATTGTCGTCGCGCTGGGGGGGCTGGGGAGCATCCCGGGGAGCTTCATCGGCGGGTTTGCCCTCGGTATCATCGGCAGCATTGTGAGCTTCTTTGAACCGGGCCTGGCGCTGGTGGCCTACTATTTCATCTTCGGACTACTGCTCCTCATCCGACCGAAAGGCATTCTTGGGAAATAAGATGAATAAGATAAGCTTTAACTACAGCAAACTGCTCTTACCCGGCATCCTGCTGGCAATACTGGTGGTGCTGGCAACCCTGCCGCTTTACGGTTCGAACTATTCCATCGTGCTTCTTACCAGCATCATCATGTACGTCATCCTCACGGTGAGCTGGGCGCTCTTTTCGGGTTCAACCGGCTACATTTCGCTTGCCACCGCGGCTTTCTTCGGCGTGGGGATATATACTTCGGCAATCCTGGGGCGCACCTTCACCGCGAGCATCCTTGCAAACGAGTATTTCGTCGTCTTCATCGTGATCATCGGCGGGCTGATAAGCGCCTGTCTTGCCTTTATCGTCGGTGCCATCACCTTAAGGCTCAGGGGCATTTACTTTGCCATCTTCACCTTCGGACTTGTGGAACTCATCAAGAACCTGCTCCTCTGGTACGAGGTGAAATTCACCGGCACCAGGGGCAGGTTTGTCGTCGTCATCGGTAACGAGACGATTTACTATGTCATCCTCGGCATTCTGTTGCTCCTTCTCCTCGTGACCTACTTCATCCGCCGTTCAAGATACGGGCTTGCCCTGGAGAGCATCGGTGAGCACGAGGAAGCCGCCGCCCATATCGGCATCAACGTTACTATGGTGAAGGTCATCATCTTTGCCATCAGCGCCGTGTTCGTCGGCATGACGGGGTCAATCATGGCGATGCGCTGGACTTATATTGACCCGTATATCTCCTTTGACCCGAACCTGACGTTCCTGCCGGTGCTCATGGCGATTTTCGGCGGCACCCGACAGATGTACGGCCCTATCATCGGGGCAGTTGTCTTTGCCTACCTTGAAGAGATACTGCTGACAAGGTTTCCGTACTACTACATGCTCATCTTCGGCATCGTTCTTGCCGCGACCATTCTCTACCTGCCCAACGGTCTGGTCGGGGTGGTGCAGAAAATCATAGCGAGGTTGGCAGGAGGTAAACATGCACATTCTCGAGGGTGAAAGGGTTACCAAGTATTTCGGGGGGCTGGCGGCGGTTTCCGAGGTCAGCTTCCAGGTCGACCCCGGCGAGGTGGTGGGGCTGATTGGCCCCAACGGTGCCGGGAAGACCACGCTCTTTAACCTCATCTCGGCATCGCTGGTGCCAAATTCGGGGGTGATCAGGTTCAAGGGGAAAAACATCACCGGCATGGCACCCTACCACATCTGCCGCATGGGCATCGGGCGCACCTTCCAGACGGTGAAGATTTTCCCCAACCTCTCGGTAATGGAAAACGTGCGCATCGGGGCACTTTTCGGCTGCGGCGGGCGCATCTCCGCCACCGAAGCCACCCGCAAGGCCGAGGAGCTCCTGGAATTCGTCGGTCTGCCCCAGGTAAGCAGTACCCCCGCCGGCAGTCTTACTTTTGCCAACCAGAAGAAGCTTGAGGTCGCCCGGGCACTTGCCACCCAGCCCGAGGTGCTCCTTCTGGACGAAATCATGGCAGGTCTCAACCAGACGGAAATCGGCCAGGCAATGGAGCTGGTGAACAGGATACGCCAGAGCGGCGTGACCATCGTCATGATTGAACACGTGATGAAGGCGATCATGAATATCTGCGACCGCATCATGGTGCTCCACCACGGCAGGAAAATCGCCGAGGGTACACCCTCTGAAATCGCAAAAAGCGAGACGGTAATCGAGATCTATCTGGGAGAAGCCAATGCTGCAGGTTAAAAACATCAACGTCTTTTACGGGCGGATACAGGTGCTCTGGGACCTCTGCCTTGAGGTGAAAGAGGGCGAAATTCTGGCCCTCGTCGGTGCCAACGGTGCCGGCAAGACCACCCTGCTTAACACCATCTCCGGCATCATACGCCCGAGCTCCGGGACGATAAGTTTCCTCGGCAGAAGGATTGATAACCTCCCGCCGCACGAGATTGTCCAGCTTGGCATCTCCCACATCCCGGAAGGCCGCCGCCTTTTTGCGGACATGTCCGTGCTGGAAAACCTCGAGATGGGTGCCTATTCCAGGGGCTCTTGGAAGACAAGGCAGAAGACGCTTGAAGAGGTCTTCCACCTCTTTCCCCGCCTCAGGGAAAGGGCAGGACAACCGGCAAGGACGTTAAGCGGCGGGGAGCAGCAGATGCTTGCCATGGGGCGGGGGCTGATGTCAAAGCCAAAGCTCTGCCTGATTGATGAGCCGTCCAACGGGCTTGCACCGAAGCTGGTACAGGAAGTCTTCCAGATCATCAGGTCGCTGCGCGAGCAAGGCATCACCATCCTGCTCGTCGAGCAGAACGTCCGCCAGACGCTGGAAATCGCCGACCGTGCCTGCGTCCTGGAAAACGGACGCATCGCCCTTGAAGGCTGCGGCGAGGAACTGCTCAAAAGCGAGCACGTCCGCAAGGCCTATCTGGGGCTATAGACATTCTGCCGCGCTTGGGGCACGGAAAGACAGTTTTTCACCACCGCGGAAAAGCCGCTTTGCCTCATCGCATCCCGCGGGTATATAATTTATCTGCAAATTTTAATTTTTCTTCAAGGAGGTAAAGATGGACCTGGGTTTTAAAGGTAAGGTTGCCCTGGTAACCGGGGCTGGCAGCCAGATAGGTTTTGGTAAGGCAATCGCGCTACTTCTTGCCAAAGAGGGATGCGATGCGGTTGCCGTCACCGACATTGATATTAATGGTGCCAACCTCACCGCAGAGGAGGTGAAAAAGCTCGGGAAAAAGTCCATTGCCGTGAAGGCGGATGTGACCAACCCCGCGGAAGTCCAGGCAATGGTCAAGAAGGTCATTGATGAGTTCAAGAAGATTGATATCCTCTGCAACGTTGCCGGCGGTATTATGGGCGGTGGGCCGTTCGAGCAGCAGAAGAAAGAAATCTGGGAGAAGGAAATCGCCCTCAACCTCTACGGCACGCTGCTCGTCAGCCAGGCGGTGCTCCCCTACATGAAGGAGCGCAAGTACGGCGTCATCGTCAATATCGGCTCNGGCAGCACCCACATGTACAGCCACGGCGTTGGCGTCTACGCACAGGCCAAGGCGGCGGTCGATACATTCACCAAGCAGCTCGCCTTTATTGAAGCTAAGAACGGTATCCGTGTCAACTGCGTTGCCCCCGGTCCCGCCCCGACCAACTTCATCAAAGGCCCGGACAAGAAGGCGATCATTGACATGCTGGCAAAGGATATACCGATGGGCAGGGGTGCCACCCAGGACGATATCGCCTATGCCACGCTCTTCTTCGCCTCGGATATCTCCGGCTACATTACCGGTCAGGTGCTCCACGTTTCCGGCGGCTCGGTAATGTGAGCCTAGTACTTTGGTTATAGGCATCATAGGGTAAACCCCCTTGACAAGGATTGCGGTTTATGCCTAAAATCAGCCGGAAGCTCATGTAACACGACCTGAATACGCTTCGGGAGGTGGATCATGAGGCTTCACGAGGTCTTCGGAGTCCGGCAGGTGGATTTATGATGCCCTGCCCGCAGGGGTGGGGCAAGCGGAGGATGGACCTGGCTCGCTGAGTTATCTGGATAGCGCTTCTGCAAGGCAGACGCCCAGGACATAATGGTGGTGATCACCGATTGAGCCGGGTCTATCTGGAGAGGTAACTCAGGCGGAGGCTGTCGTGGATGACGGCCTCCGCTTATTTTTTGCGGAAATTACTTCTGCGAGCGCAGTCCCGTCTCGTCAAGGAGCTTACCGTAATAGGCGGCGATATCGGGATCGGTGATCTTTTTTTCGGCTTCCTCAAAAGGCATGACGAGCGCTTTCCGGTAGATCCCCTCAATATCGGGAACTAGCGAGGAAAGCCCTTCTTTATTTGCGGAAGGACCGTTTTCCGGTGCGGCGGCAAATGCCGGCATGACGAGCTTTACCGTGAAGAGAAGAAGGATACAGACAACAACCCCGCTGCAAAAGCTGATAACTACCTTTACCATTTTCCCCCCAGCTGATAACTGCCCAGCTACTTTAATTCTGGCATGCCACCATAAAACCGCCTGTAAAGGGTATAAATTTTCCGTAAAGTCGGGGTTAACTTTGCATAAAGATCCGTCCCGAATTTGACAGCCTGCCCGGCACAAACCTAGAATATTCAGGGTAACATCATTGCCGGATATCTACCCTGAACCGCAATTCTCTCGGGAGGCAAGGTGAAGTATCCCCGCACCGTACCCGCC
>JAOAEN010000139.1 GCA_026416775.1 Dehalococcoidales bacterium | reverse complement strand
GTCTGGTCCCTCCGGGTCTTGCCTATATCGCCGATAATATCGTCAGGCGCAACAATATCCTCGGTGCCGATGCCGGGCAGCGCAGCCGCTGGGCGAGCCCGCTTCATCTGCCGCACCGCTCCGATGTGCTCTTTTTCGCCGGCTGCGGTTACCAGTTTGCCCCCCAGCTTGAGGTGCTCACCGCAACCCTGAAGAAGATGGACATGAGCTTTGTCGGTGCCGATTTCGCCATGCGTCTGGCACGGCTCCAGGACAGGATCGGGCTGAACCTCACCGCCCTTTCGGGAAGAATATTCGGGCATGGCAGTTCCGCCGGTCCGCTTGAGGCTGCGGTGAGGGTCCTGCGCCGGCTCGGTGTTGCGCCGGGCTACCTGCACGAGGAAGAGCCCTGCTGCGGTGCCCCGCTTTACCACAGCGGCTATGAAACGCGTTTTGCCGAAAATGCCCGCCGGGCCTATGAAGCACTCAGGGCAAGCGGGGCCAGAGAGGTCATCGGGCTTGTCCCGTCCTGTACCTATGCCCTGAAGAACCTCTTTCCGGTCTATATTGAGGGCTACGACCTCAGGGTCAGACATTTCCTGGAAGTCGTCGTTGAAAAAATCGCCCCCTACCGGCTGCGCTTCCCGCGGCAGGTGCGGGTTGCCTACCACGACCCCTGCCAGCTCGTGCGCTACTTCAACTTTGTGGACGAGCCGCGCCGTATTCTCAAAGCGGTTGAGGGAATTGAGCTTGTGGAGCCTTCCTGGACGAAGGGAGAGTGGGCAAGCTGCTGCGGGGGCGGTGGAGGTTTTGAGGCGGTCTTCCCCGAGCTCAGCCAGATAATCGGGGTGAACCGCGTGCGTGAGCTGCTGGAAGGAAAGCCCGATATCATCGTCACGCACTGCCCGGGGTGCATCCTCCAGCTCAAGGCGGGGCTGCGCGAGCTCAAGATGGAAAACGTGGCGGTGCTTGACCTTGCCGAGGTCATCGCCATGGCAATGGAATAATAAAATGAAAAAAGACGAACCGAAAACCTACCGCAGGGAACTCATGGAGGCGGCACACAACGACCGGCTGCGCCTTGCCCTTTCCCGGGCAATATCGAGCTACCGCAACAACGTCAACACCGCGCTCAGGAAGTTCCCCCACACCGTTAAGCTTGCCGATGAGGTGCGCAGGATAAAGGAGGAATCCATCCCGAGGATGGAAGAGCTTGCGCAGAAGGCCGCCTCCGCCATTGAGGAAAACCACGGCAAGGCCTATATTGCAAGGACTGCCGGAGAAGCCCTGAAGATAATCGGCGAAATCGTCGGCTCAGGCAGGCTCATCGTCAAGGGAAAGTCCATGACCGGGGAGGAAATCGGGCTGAGGGAATACCTTGAGGAAAAGGGAAACGATGTCTACGAGACCGACCTCGGCGAATTCATCATGCAGAAGCTCAACGCAAGGCCGATGCACATCACATCCCCGGCAATTCACGTGCCCAGAGAGGACGTCGCCCGGCTTTTTTCCACGGTGATGGGAAAGGAGATCCCGGCGGATGCCCCCATTTCCGAGATGGTCGCTGCCGCCCGCGAGTACCTGCGGGACAAGTTCTTCCGTGCCGACATCGGGATTTCCGGGGCCAACGTGGTTGCCGCCGATACGGGCACGCTCTTCATCATCGAGAACGAGGGCAACATCCGCCTTGCCACCGGGGCACCCCCGGTGCACATTGCCCTGATCGGCATGGAAAAGCTCGTGGGCTCTCTCCATGATGCCTTCAAGGTTGCCGAGGTGACCTGGCGCTATGCCAACTATACCGTGCCTTCCTACGTGAGCCTCGTTTCGGGACCGAGCAAGACCGGCGATATTGAGAAGGTGACCACCTATGGCGCCCACGGACCGCGCGAGCTCCACGTGGTCTTTCTTGACGGGGGAAGGACCGCGCTTGCCCGGTATCCTAAACTGCGACAGGCGCTTTACTGCCTGCGCTGCGGGGGCTGTCTCTACGAGTGCCCCGTTTTTGCCGTCACCGCCGGGCATTTCGGCGACAGGTATTTCGCCGGTATCGGTGCCGTCTGGGCGGCGATTGCGAGCGGCGACCTCAAGAAAGCCGCCGATATCGCCTACACGTGTCTCACCTGCGCTCGCTGCCGTGAGCGCTGCCCGTTGCAGATTGACGGGCGCGAAATGGTGCTCGAGCTGCGTAGGCTCCTTGCGGAAGGCAGGCTGAGCGGCAATGCGAAAGATAAGTAGTCGGCTGATTTCCGATCTTACCGCCGAGCTCTTCATCAGGGCGAATTACGAGCTTGGCGAGGACGTGCTTGAGGCATTGCGAAAGGCCCGCGAGGAAGAAATTTCACCTGTCGGTCGCCGCGTGCTGGAGACGATTCTGGAGAATGCACACCTTGCCGCCAGAGAAAAATTGCCCATCTGCCAGGACTGCGGTACGGCGGTCGTCTTTCTGGAGGTCGGGCAGGACGTGCACATTACCGACGGGAACCTCACCGGCGCCATCAACGAAGGTGTACGCCGTGCCTACCGGGAAGGCTTCCTGCGCAAGTCAATCGTCGCCTGCCCGTTTTCGGCAAGGCATAACACCGGTGACAACACCCCGGCGGTCATCCACACCGAGATCGTCCCCGGGGAGCATGTCAGAATCTCTGTCCTGCCCAAGGGGGGTGGGGCGGAAAACATGAGCCGGCTGGGGATGCTGCTGCCCTCGGCGGGGAAGGAAGGGATTATTGACTTCGTGGTGAGGGCGGTGGACGGGGCGGGAAGCAATCCCTGTCCCCCTCTCATCCTCGGGGTGGGCATCGGCGGCACGGCGGAGAAGGCCATGCTTATGGCAAAACACGCTCTTCTCCGGAAGGTGGGGGAACCAAGCCCGGAGAAAGAAGACGCCGAGCTTGAATGCGAACTCCGGTTAAGGATAAATGCCCTCGGTATCGGTCCGATGGGTTACGGCGGGTGCATCACGGCGCTTGCCGTGCACGTGGAGAGCTTTCCCACGCACATTGCGGCCCTTCCCGTGGCGGTGAACTTCCAGTGCCATGCGGCACGCCACCGCGAGGCGGTGCTCTGAAAAAGACGGGATAGATGCAGGCTATGGCAAAGAGGCTTCTGCTTCCGTTGACCGAGGAAAAGGTAAAAGAACTGAAGGCCGGCGATGAGCTGCTCCTTTCCGGCACCATCTACGTGGCACGGGATGCTGCCCACAGGAGGATGACAGCCGCGCTTGAAGAGGGTAGCCCTCTTCCCTTTGACATCAGAGACCAGACCGTCTACTATATGGGGCCATCCCCGGCGCCACCGGGAAGGAAGATCGGTGCTGCCGGTCCCACGACGAGCAGCCGCATGGACATCTATACCCCCCGCCTTCTCGCCGCCGGCCTTAGGGGAATGATCGGCAAGGGAGAGCGCTCGCCTGAAGTGAAGGAAGCCATGAAGAAATACCGTGCCGTCTATTTCGGGGCAATCGGCGGCGCCGGGGCGTTGCTTTCGAGGGCGATCGTCCGGGTGGAGGTCATCGCCTATGACGACCTGGGCCCCGAGGCGGTCATGAGGCTTGAGGTGAAGGACTTTCCCGTTACCGTCATCAACGATATCTACGGCGGTGACCTTTACGAAGATGGGAAGCGGAGGTACCGTACCCTGAGGCTTTAAAATCCTTCTCCAGTCTGTTTTAGGCAATTGTACCTTTAGAC
>JAOAEN010000138.1 GCA_026416775.1 Dehalococcoidales bacterium | reverse complement strand
ATCGTCAGGTGTGGTTGGATATCAAGAACAGAGTTAATGTGCCGGTAATAGGTGTCGTGGTCTTCGCCTTTGATCGCATAAACGTTGACACCATACTCGACAGCGAGGGCAGCAGCGACGTCGTCCTGCGTGCTCAACGGATTTGAGGCACAGAGATAAAGCTCCGCCCCGCCCGCCACCAGCGCAAGGGCAAGGTTGGCGGTCTCCGTTGTAATATGCAGGCATGCCCCGATACGGATGCCGCTAAAAGGCTTCTCCCGGGGAAACCTCTCCCGTATCAGCCGCAGCACCGGCATCTCGCGGCTCGCCCATTCAATGCGCTCCCGCCCCGCGGGGGCAAGCGAAATATCCCTGATATCATAATCCTGCTGCGCCATGCTCCATCCCCTGGCTGAGACCAGTCGTGTCAAAGCAATCACCGAACCACCAGCCCGGCTTCATGCAAATGCCGCAGGCCCATGTTGTGGGACCCCGCACTAGCCGATCCCCCAGTCCCGGTAGCCCTGCCGGATGATCTCCGCGTATTCCTTTGAAGGCAGTGTCTCCTCCTGCTGCCCCGTTTTAATATAGGTCACCGCCTGATGGGGCTGGTTGTCCTCGTCAAAGACGATCACGTTAATGCGGCTGTAACCCGCCTCCCACCTGTCCAGACGCTTGAGGCAGGCCTCGCTGACCTCGTAGATGGCACCACGTACTTTATCTCCCCGGCTTGCCCTGATGTTCGCCAGCCCGCCGCGGTAGGTGCGCGACCAGCCGGTGAAAATGAGCTTGTAATTGGGCAGCACCGCGGTGAACTTCGGCTGGCAGTCCGGGCAGATTGACTGCATCTGCTTCCTATTCAGGTTTGAGGCATAGGCAAAATAGTAAACCATCCTACTCAGCAGGCGCACCGGGGGCTTTTTCTTCCCCGACCTTCACCATGTTGGCACCGCAACAGACAAGTGTGCCTCCGCCGACCTTTATCACCGTGACCTCGTTACGGCAGATATTGCAGCGGAACTTCTCACCAATCTTGGTTACCGGCATTAACCCACCTCCAGAGACTTTATTTAAGTATACAACAGACCAGACCTGCAGGAAAACAGAAGACATCTCCTCCCGGAGCAGTCAGGGCAGACCGTTCAGGGCTCCCCGCTGAGAGAGATGCCTAATGGCTTTCGCCGTGGGCATGCTCGTGTACCGTTCTTTCCGCCGTCCAGAGAAGAGGGAAAACGATATCGCTGAAGCAGCAGGGAACCCACACCGCAAGGAAGAGAAAGATAAAGATAATGCCAAGAAGGGGTATCCAGTCCGCCGTGCCGAAGGCGGTAAACCCGAAAAGCGAAGCCCAGGTGCTCAACAGCACGTGCACCATATGGGGCAGGCGGGTGTTCGGCTTGAGGGAACCGATGATAATCCCCAGGACCGCCGCCACGTTGACCGGGACCCACTCCTGCACCCTGAGAAAGGGCATGGTCTCCGTGGAGAGGAATGGCAGGTGGAACTCCATGGCGATGCGCAGGCTGCTGCCCTCAAGGTAGGGGATAATGGCGTCGCTGATGGTAGCGATGCCCACCGAGCCGACGTAGCCGATGACCACCGCAAGCCAGAGCTTTCCCCCATGACGGCGGTACATTGCTGTCGTTACCAGAGCGCTGAAAAGGACATGCAAAGGATGGAAGGTATAGAAGAGTGCCTCGGAAACATTCTGCGAAACATGCAGCAGGGTGATGATTACCATTGCCACCACCCCGGTGACCGCCCCACCCGCCGTAAACGGGACATGGTGCCAGAGTTCCCGGCCAATACGTCTGAGCATACGCCACTACCCCTTTTCTTCTCTGCGACGGCAGTCCACGCACTGCCCGACAAATTCCAGAAGATGTCCGCTGATGGTGAAGCTGGTTTCCCTCCTGAGGCGCCTCTCCAGACCGGTAAGGTCACAGCCGGTGAAATTGACGACTCTGCCGCACCCCGAACATATCAGATGATGGTGGTGCTCGCCCGTCGGACGTATGAGATAGTGGCGGCAGTTACCCCCGGCATGGACTTCACAGATAAAGCCAAGCCTGGCAAGCATCTCCAGCGTGCGGTAAACCGTCACCAGCCCGATGCCGGAACGCCTTCGCGCCGCCTTTTCGTACAGCTCTGCCGGGGTGAAGTGCCTACGGCACTCCATCACGGCGCTGATGACCTCGCGCCGCTGCGGGGTGAGCCGGTAACCGGCCTTCCGTAATGCCCGCTCTATCTCGCTCTGCGTGTAATCCACGGGAATAATTGAAAATGATTTTCAACTAGCAATTCTACAGATAGCAACGCCGCTTGTCAAGCCGGACCTATCGTGCTCCGTCTTTATTGTCTCGAAGCCGCAAAGTGTGGTAAAATGGAAAGCGGGCGCAGAGATCTGGTATCCAGTTGCGTATCAACCCTGCCTTGTGCTATCATAATGCATAATAACCATAGCATTCTCCCTGCAAATGCGTGATAAAATGATGTCAAAAACACTGCAGTTACTATCGGGTAACGAAGCGCTGGCGCTCGGTGCCTACCATGCCGGCCTGCAGCTTGCCGCAGCCTACCCCGGCACGCCGAGCACGGAGATCCTGGAAAACATCGCCCGCTTCAAGGATATCCACGCCGAGTGGTCAACCAACGAGAAGGTTGCCATGGAGGTGGCGATGGGTGCCGCCTATGCCGGTGCCCGTGCCATGGCCTCCATGAAGCATGTCGGGCTCAACGTGGCCTCTGACCCGTTCATGGCGGCATCAATGACAGGGGTTATCGGGGGGCTGGTGGTGGTGAGTGCCGATGACCCCCAGATCCACAGCTCGCAGAACGAGCAGGACAACCGCCACTATGCCCGCCTTGCCAAGGTGCCGATGCTGGAACCATCAGATAGTCAGGAAACCTACGACCTCATCGCCCTTGCCTTCGATATCAGCGAGGAGTTCGACACGCCGGTGCTTTTCCGCACGACGACCCGCATTGCCCATGCGAAGTCCGTCGTGAACGTAAGCCGCAGCCGCAAGGTGAAAAACCCCGAGCCTGCCTTTTTCTTCAACCCGCAGAAATACGTGATGCTCCCGGTGAACGCCCTGCCCCGTCATGCCGCCGTGGAAAAACGGATGCTTCGCCTCCGCGAGTACACGGAGAAGTTCCCGTTCAACCGCATCATCTGGCAGGACCGCCGGCTCGGCATCATCACCAGCGGGGTTGCCTACCAGTACGCGCGCGAGGTTTTCCCGGAGGCCTCGTTTCTCAAGCTAACCATGACCTGGCCGCTCCCCGAAAAAATGATCCGCGACTTTGCCGCAGGGGTCGAACAGGTTATCGTCATTGAGGAGCTTGACCCATTCCTTGAAGAAAACGTCCGCCTCATGGGAATCAGGTGCCGGGGGAAAGACTTCGTCCCGATGGTCGGCGAGCTCAACACACGCATTGTTGCCGAAGCGGCGTACCGCGCGGGGCTTACTGACGTACCTCCGGAAGCACCCGTCCCGCCGTCCGAAAACATGCCGCGCCGCCCCCCGCTCCTGTGCCCCGGCTGCCCGCACACCGGGATGTTCTTCGTCCTGAACACCCTCGGGCAGCGCAGTAAACTCCTCGAGGCAACTTCCCCGCAGGAGCCAAAGCTCATCATCACCGGGGATATCGGTTGCTACACGCTGGGGGCTTATCCGCCATTCAACAGCCTGGATACAACCGCCTGCATGGGTGCCGGCATCGGGCAGGCACTGGGCATGGAAAAGGTAGGGGTCAAGAGCAGGATTGTCAACGTCATCGGTGATTCCACCTGTCTCTTATACACATC
>JAOAEN010000137.1 GCA_026416775.1 Dehalococcoidales bacterium | reverse complement strand
GCCCAGGCAAAGGTCCTTGCGCTGACCGGGGGGCGGGGAGCGGACTTTGTCTTTGTTACCGTGGGCAGTATTGCCGCGATGAAGCAGGGGTTTGCCCTCTCCGCGCTGCGGGGGACAACGGTGCTCATCGGTCTGCCCAATTACCGCGACCAGTACGCCGTAAGCCCGCTTGACATCATCCCCACGGAGAAGAACATCATCGGCGGCCTCATGGGGGCGACCGACCTCAGGAGGGATATCCCCCACCTGGTAACGCTCTACCAGGCTGGTAAGCTCAGGCTTGATGAGCTCATCACCGGGCGTTTCCCGCTTGAGCGGATCAACGAGGCGATGGCGCTCACCGAAAAGGGCGAGGGACTGCGTAATGTCATTATGTTCGGCTAGCCGCTGTTGGAATCCAAATTGCCTGCTAACTGCCGCAGGCTATTTGCCGATGTATCTCAGCGCGTTCCTGCCCGCGATCCTTCCCGAGTTCAGGGCAAAGGCAGAAGCAAGCCCGGATGATGCCTTGATCGGGTAGCTGTCCCCGTACATGCCCCCGGCATCGAATCCGGCGGCGTAAAGACCGGGGATGGGGTTATCTTTTTTGTCCAGCACCTCGGTCTTCTCATTGATCTTGATGCCCCCCATGGTGCCGAGAAACACGGTGCGGGCCTTCACCGCGTAGTATTTCGGTTCCCGGACGGGGTAGAGGTATTTCGGGTCTTTGGCAAAGAGGGCATCATAACGCTGCTCGCAGTAGCTGTTGTATTCTTCAATCGTGGCCTTCAGCACCGCCGGACTTACCTGCATCTTATCGGCAAGTCCTTCAACTGTCTCGGCGGCACAGACCTCGGAGCTGCCTCTATCCAGGGCTGCCTTAAGCTCGCGGTGGATATCCGCGGGCCTGGCACCGGGCATGCTATCAATCCCCACGTTCTTGTCGACACCCCTTTCAAGAAGCCTGCGGATGATGCCCTCGTCAAAGATGCTCCAGGTATAGCCTTCCCTGAAACGTGCGTTAGCGTTGCCTACCGATGAGTCGTAAAAGGCAATGCTCTCATCGCAGAAGCGTTCCCCGCGCGGGCTTACCCAGAGATCGGGCTGGGTGGCAGCAAACTCTATCTGATTGCCCATGGCAAAATCAGGGCCCGTCGGACCGACGCGATAAAGCTCAAGCAGGCTTTTGCCCTCTTCGCCGGCACCGGCTTCCCACGCCATACGGATGCCGTCTCCCGTCTTGTCCACGTTGCCCACCGGGATGAGATTGACGCCTAGGTCAAAGCCGGTGAACTTCTTGACCCATTCTTTATTGTTGGCGTAGCCGCCGCTGGCGATGACCACGGCACGGGCACTAACAGGGGTGTCCTCACCGTCAATTTCGGCGATGGCACCGGCGATGCGGTTTCCCTGCCTGATAAGGCTCTTCACGGGTGTGGCAAGGCGGATGACCGCCCCCTTTTCCCTTGCCCGCGTGATGAGGGCTTTGACAAGGGCTTCCCCCTTACCCCTGATGACGTGGTAGGTGCGGGGGGCATCCGGCATATTGATGGTGACGTCGCTGAAGACCACGCCTTGCCGGATGAGCCATGAGATCGTCCCGGCGGACTCGTTCACGATGGCGCGCACGAGCCTGGGGTTGGCAATCCAGTGGCTGTATTCCATGATGTTCCTGAACGCCTCGTCGCGGCTGTAGGTGATATAGCGCTCGCGCTGGAGCTCGCTTTCCACGGCGAAGGTGCCCTGGAAGAAGTTGGAGGTGCCGCCCGGGGAGCGCTGCTTCTCAAAGATGATGACCCTTGCTCCTCCTTCCGCGGCGGTAACCGCGGCGGCAAGCCCCGCCGCCCCCGAGCCGATGATGATAATGTCCGCTACCATTGGAACCTGATTCATCTTATGCCTCCCGAAGCTGTTACTGGTAACTGCTCCAGAATTTGACCGGGGTGATTTTCAGCCGCAGATCGCACTGCAGGCAGCGCCCCGCCTCGTTTAGGGCGGTGGCTTCATCAATGCCGGTAACGACGCACCCGAAGCCTTTCAGCCGCTCGCCGGGTGCAAGGCGGGCTTCCGCGCATCTTTCAAGAAAGGCAAAGCCCTCACACCGCCCGAGGGTTTTCGGGAAGTCTCTTGTAGGCACACCTATCTCGTCAATGCTGCCGTTACCGCCGAGGTAACTATCCACCGCACTGGCAGCCTTTCTCCCCGAGGCAATGGCGCGGATGACGGAACTCGTGCCGGTGACCGCATCCCCACAGGCAAAAACGCCTTCCCGGCCGGCGGCAGGGCTGTAGGCATCGATGGCGATCGTGCCGCCGCTGGTGCCTTCCAGCCCGAAGCCTTCCGGGATATCCGGACGCTGCCCGATGGCGATGATGACGGTATCGGCGGAAAGCACGTGCTCCGAGCCTTCCCTGACCTCAATCTGCGGGTTTTTCTCCTCATCAAAGCTCAGGGCACTTACCTCAAGGCATTCCACTCCGGTGATCTTTCCGTTTTCGGTCAGGATGCGGCGGAAAGTGCGCGAGGGGTAGATGGTAATCCCCTCCTCTTCACCCTGCTCGATCTCATCTTCTGCCGCGGGCATGGTATTGCGGCTTTCCAGACAGGCAAGCTTGACGGTGGCCCCCAGCCTTCTTGCCACGCGGGCACAGTCGAAAGCCACGTTGCCCCCACCGAGGACGAGCACGTCCCTCCCGACGGTGACGGGGATGCCTGAATTTACCTCGCGAAGGAAGTCCACCCCGATTAGCACGCCAGGGCTTTCCGTCCCCGGGATATTGAGCTTCTGTCCGCGGTGCGTGCCGATGGCAACGATGATGCTGTCGTAGCCCTGACCGGTAAGCCCATCGAGGGAGGTAATGCGCGCGCCGGTAACGATCCTCACACCGGCTGAGCCTATATCCGCTATCTCCTTGCGGAGAATATCCCGCGGCAGTCTGTATTCGGGGATGCCGTAGCGCAGCATACCGCCGGCTTCAGACATTGCCTCGTAAACGGTAACATCGTGTCCCTTGCGGGCAAGAAAGTAAGCGGCGGTAAGCCCGGCAGGCCCGGCACCGACCACGGCCACCTTTTTGCCGGTGGGGGGAGCCGGGGTATTTCCTGCTCTGGGGGGAGCCGCCTGGGCCACGTACCGCTTGAGCTGCCGGATGGCGACCGGTGCGTTGACCAGCCCGCGGCGGCATCCTGTCTCACAGGGATGGTCACAGACATAGCCGAGCACGGCAGGGAACGGAACCTTCTCCCTGATGACGGCAAGTGCCGATGGGTAGTCCTTTTCGCGGATGAAGCGCAGGTAAGAGGGCACGTCAATTTCTGCCGGACAAGTATACCGGCATGGCAGAAGCGCAGTCTTCCGGTTCCTGCCCCGCGTGAGTTCTTCTTTGTCCATAATGGCACCGCTGGGACAGACCTCGGCGCAGGCACCGCAGAAGCGGCATCCCGCCCGGGCAAGGGGGAGATCACCCTCGGTACCGATATAGGGGATGCCGTCCGGGGTTATCTTTTCCACGAGGATGCCCACCCCCCGCAGTTCCCTGCACGCCCGCAGGCAGCGGCGACACATCACGCACTTATTTGGGTCAAGGGTGAAAAGCGGGTTACCGTTGTCCACGGCAAAAAGCCGTGCCGGTCCCTTCGGCCGATATTCTTCCTCGGCGATGTACTGCTTGAGGGACTGGAGCTCGCAGTTCAGGTACTTGATGCAGGTGCCGCAGTCGGCGGGATGCCCGCGCAGGATTTCTTCCAGAGCTTCTCTCCGTGCGGCGGCGATGCGGGGGCTTTTTGTGCGCACGACCATACCTGTCTCTTATAC
>JAOAEN010000136.1 GCA_026416775.1 Dehalococcoidales bacterium | reverse complement strand
GACAGCCTTCGGTCAGTATCCCGGCACCGACAGCCAGGGCGCCGCGATGTGGCAGGAGATCGCCGCTGCGCAGGGCTTTGACGGCACGTCGGCCTTTGCGCCCGAAAGCTACGATGCCGCCGCCCTCATCAGGAGCCTTGCCCAGACCCACGGGCGCAACCTTGAATGGGCAGAAAAAGCGGTAAGAGAAAGCGTCTCGGCAACCGAGCAGGAAGCGCTTGAGCTGAACGTGATCGACGTTGTCGCTGCCGATCTAAACTCGCTTCTTGAACAGATCGACGGGCGCGAGGTCATCCTGCTCAGCGGCCAGAGATGGACACTGCACACAAAAGACGCCGTCATCAACGAAATCCCCATGCGGGGGATTGAGAAATTCCTCTACACGATTGCCGATCCGAACATCGCCTACATCCTGCTCAGCGTGGCAATGCTCGGCATTATGGCGGAGATCTTCAATCCCGGTCTGATTTTCCCCGGCATCGTTGGCGGCATCTGTCTTCTCCTCGCCTTCTATGCCCTCGGGATCCTTCCCGTGAACTATGCCGGCATCCTCCTCATCGTGCTCGCCTTCGGACTTTTTATCGCCGAAGCCTTTACCCCGGGCTTCGGGCTGCTTTTCGGCGGGGGGCTTGTTTCGCTCATCATTGGTTCGCTGATCCTCTTCCAGGGATCATCACCTGTCTTCCGCGTGGACTGGCGGGTTATCACCATCGTCGTGACGCTGCTTGCCCTCGGCGTTGGCTTCATCACCTGGCGGGCGGTCCAGGTGCACCGCAGGCAGGCGGTTACCGGGCGCGAAGAGCTCATCGGCAAGACCGCCGTGGTGAAAGCCACACTCAACCCGCAGGGCACCGTGTTCTACCGGGGCGAGTACTGGACGGCGGTCTCCGAAGACGGTGAAATAAGACCCGGTGAAGAGGTAATCATCAAGGGGATTGATGGACTGACGCTGCACGTGAGCCGCAAGAAGCCGTAATCCCGGAATAAGGAGGCAGGTTGTTAGCTTTTCTTGTCATCATCGCCATCATCGTGGTGGTGGCGATCTATTTCGTGGTCGTGTGGGTGCGCCGGACGTACCGCAGGCAGGTAGCCACCGGACGTGAAGAGCTCATCGGCAAGACCGCCACGGTGCAGACGCCGCTCAAGCCGAAAGGCATGGTACTGGTCGCCGGGGAACGCTGGACCGCCATCATTGATGAAGGACAGGCAGACCCGGAGGAGGAGGTGATCATCACCAGAGTTGAAGGGCTGAAGCTCCACGTGACCAAAAAACGGTAAAGGAGGTATGTCTGCATGACCGGAACAATCGTTGGAATCGTCGTCGCCATTGTCATCCTCTTCATCATCATTCCCATGTCGGTGAAGGTTGTGGCGGAGTACGAGCGCGGGGTAATCCTGAGGCTGGGAAGGCTTGTCGGGGCAAAGGGCCCCGGGCTTTTCTTCATCATCCCCTTCATTGACCGCATGACGAAAATCGACCTGCGCATCTTCACCATGGACGTTCCCTCGCAGGAGGTCATCACCCGTGATAACGTCACCGTGCGCGTCAACGCTGTGGTATATTTCCGCGTGGTTGACCCCGAAGCCGCCTTCATCAAGGTCGCCGACCACGTGAGGGCAACCTCGCAGATCGCCCAGACGACCCTACGCAACGTGCTGGGGCAATCGGAGCTTGACGAGCTCCTCACCAAGCGGGAGAAGCTGAACCAGATGCTCCAGCGCATCATCGACGAGCACACCGACCCGTGGGGCGTCAAGGTAAGCACCGTGGAGATCAAGGAAGTTGAGCTTGCCGAGGAGATGAAGCGCTCTATGGCAGCACAGGCGGAAGCCGAGCGCGAGCGCCGGGCGAAGATCATCCATGCCGAGGGCGAACTTCAGGCTTCCGAGAAGCTTGCCCAGGCAGCAAGCGTTATCGCCCGCGAGCCGGCAGCCATCCAGCTCCGCTACCTCCAGACCCTCACCGAGATTGCCAGCGAGAAGAACAGCACCATTCTCTTCCCGATCCCCATTGAGCTTCTCAAGGCCTTCGGTAGCGCCGCAGGCAAGGAGAAGGAAACAAAGTAAGAAGAAACGGGGGGCGGGGACTTCCCCCGTCCCCCCTTCTTTTATTTTTCCCGTAAACTCACGTCACCGGCAAGGACAGTGATAGAACTTCCATCAGGCTTCCTTACCCGGAGTGCCCCGCTTTCGTCCACCGCTTCGGCAGTGCCTTCAATAGCCTGATCACCAGAGACCACCGTAACTGCCTTTCCCAGCGTGGTCAGGCGGCCACGCCAGGCCTCAAAGATGGCATGCCCTTCAGCGGGCAGCATGAGATAGAGCCGGTCAAACTCGGCAAGAAGCTGGCGGATTAATTCTGCCCTCATGTCTCTACCGCCGCTCCTGAGGCTTGCCGCTATCTCGGCTATTTCCGGATAGGCGGCGACTTCCATATCCACGTTGATGCCGATGCCAACGATAGAAAAGCGCAGCACGCCGCCGTCCCAACCGTTCTCAATCAGGATCCCGCCCACCTTTTTCCCCCCGACAATGAGGTCATTCGGCCACTTGACCGCCGTCGGCAGCGAAGCTGCCCCCTCAATGGCAGCAGAGGCAGCAAGTGCGGTGATCATCACCAGATAGGGCAGGTATATCACCTCGGGATAAAGAATGATGGAAAGGGCAATACTGCCCCGCGGGGAGACCCAGCTACGGGACAGCCTCCCCCTGCCCTGCGTCTGCTCCCCGGCGACGATCACCGTGCCCCCGGCCTCTCCATCAAGGGCTGCCTTACGGGCAGCATCCATGGTGGAAGCAAGCACGGGATAGTAAAGAATTTTACGCCCGATGAGTCTCGTGTTCAGTCCCCCAACCAGTGAAGCCACAAAATCGCCCATCACAGACAGAATAATGAAAAAAGACACCGACAATCAAGCCGGAAAAATCTCGGACTACTTTCGCATCCGGATGGTCATTACCTATTGCCTGCTTCTCATTCTTCCGCTCCTGCGGCACAAAATGGCTGCCAGCCCGTATCCCTGACTCCACCTGGCTTCGAAAAAAACACGCACTAAAATGAAACGAAATTTCATTTTTCTTGCAAAGACCCGCGATAAGAGCGTATACTAACATGCGACCACACGAAGAAGAAAGGAGACAAAATGACGGTTGAGGAACTTGAGGCAAAGGTAAAGGCACTGGAACAGCGGGTGAGAGAGCTTGAAGACATTGAAGCCATCAAAAAGCTCCAGCGCGCCTACGGCTACTATCTTGAGCACTGGATGGCGGAAGACCTGATTGACCTCTTTGCGGACAGCCCCGAGGCGACCCTCAGAATCGCCGCCGGGGAGTTCCGCGGGAAGGACGCCATCCGCCGTTTCTTCCGCCACGGCAGAGAGAACGTGACCCTGGAAAAGGAACCCAACCCGGCGTTCCTCCACCAGGTGATGCAGCTCTGCGGCGTCGTGCATGTTGACCCGGACGGCAGGCATGCCAAGGGGCGCTGGTATGGCTTTGGCGCCAATGCCTTCCCCGTTCAGGGAGGGAAAATCAACCCCGGCTGGATGAACGGGGTCTATGAGGTGGAATACATCAAGGAAAACGGCATCTGGAAGCTCCTCAAGGTGCGCTGGTGCATGACCTTCCACGCCCCGTGGGCGGTCAGCTTTGTGCCCCCGGAGAAGCGGGACGATTCCTTCATGAACCGTCCCTACGAGCGCAACAGATCCATGCTGAGCCCCACCGGCACCCCCGAGGAGACCCAGTATCCCTCGGGCTTTATCTGCCCGTTCCATTTCAAAAACCCGGTCTCCGGCAGGCACACGGTAAAAGAATCTGTCTCTTA
>JAOAEN010000135.1 GCA_026416775.1 Dehalococcoidales bacterium | reverse complement strand
AAACTGGGTTGCCCGATGAAATAAATAGGTGGGCATGGAAGTCCGGCAAGACGCACAAATAGGACCGTTCAAATTGATTTTTTGGGGATTTTATGCTTAAATGCATATTTGGTAGGACTGGAAAGGGGAGAAAATGAAGGAGCTGAAACTTTCGGCAGCAAAGAGGGATGTCTTCGGCAAGAAGACGCGCTTTCTGCGCCGCCGCGGGATTATACCGGCGAACGTTTTCGGTCACGGGCTTGATTCTCTTGCCCTCCAGTGTGACTTGGGTGAGATCAGGAAGGTCGTTGCCCATGCGGGGATGACCCGGCTTGTTACCCTGAAGGTTGATGGGGAGGCGGAACCGAGGAGCGTTTTCATCCGTGGGTTACAGCGCGATCCGCTGACCGGTGACTTCATCCATGTTGATTTCTATCAGGTGCGGAAAGATGAGAAGATGATGATGGAAATCCCCATCGTTCTTGTGGGTGAGGCACCGGCAATGAAGGGGAGCGGGCGCATGCTCACCCGCGGGATCAGCCGGCTTACCATCGAGTGTCTGCCGGAGAAGGTACCGCCCCAGATAGAGGTGGACATAAGCAAGCTCGTCAGCGTGGAGCAGGCGATTCATGTAAAAGATATCGTCCTTGACCCGGACATCATCGTCCAGGACGACCCGGATCAGCTCATCGTCAAGGTGACCGAGGTCCAGGTGAGGGCGGAAGAGGAAAAGCCGGCGGTGGCGGCGGCAGCGGCGGCGGAGGCTGCTCCGAAGGCGGAGGAAGCAAAGCCTGCGGCAGAAGCAACACCGAAGGCTGAGAAGGCGGAAAAGCCCGAGAAGCCTGAAAAAGCAGAGAAAAAAGCGTAAGCCTGCGGTAGTACTCCGGGTAGCGGGCGGAAGAGTTATGATCGTTGATTTTCATACGCATGTCCTGCCGCCGCGTGCCAGGGAAAACCGCCGTGCTTACGTTTTCCGTGATACAGCTTTTGCCGAGATATATGCCCCGGAAAAGTCCCGCATTGCCACGGCAGAAGACCTTGTTGCCGTGCTGGATCGTGAGGGGATAAGCTGCGCCGTAATTGCCGGTTACGGCTTCCGGACCCACGAACTCTGCGTCGAGATCAACGATTACATTCTGGACGCTGCTGCTAGGTACCCGGGACGTCTTTTCGCTTTCTGTGCCGTTTCCGGCTGCTGCGATGATAGCTCCCTTGCCGAAATTGAACGCTGTGCCCGTGCCGGGGCACGGGGGGTGGGGGAGCTGCGCCCGGATTTCCAGCTTGCCGGGGCGACACCGGAGAAACTTGCACCGTTTGTTGGCCTGCTGCGCAGTTATGACCTGATGCTTCTCCTGCACGGTTCGGAGCCGGTGGGGCATATCTATCCCGGCAAGGGACAGGCGACCCCGGACAGGCTTTACCGACTCATCGGCATGTTTGGTGGCGTGGCGGTCGTCCTTGCACACTGGGGGGGTGGACTCCCCTTTTTTGCCCTCATGCCCGAGGTAAAAAAGAGGATACTTGAGAACAACGTCTATTTTGATACGGCGGCTTCACCGCTGCTTTACCGTCCTGAAATCTACCGGCAGGTGCGGGATACCATCGGTGCCGAGCGCATCCTCTTCGGGAGCGACTACCCGGTGGTTATGCCCTCGCGTATCATAAAGGAAATTGAAGGCTCCGGGCTTGACGATACCGAAAGGACACTCATCCTTTCGGGCAACGCGCGGCGGCTCCTCGGTCTGTAGGCTGATATGGAAGAGATACGCAGTTTTATCGCCATTGAGATGCCACGGGACGTGAAAGCCCTGCTTGCGCGCCTGCAGGGCCGCCTCAGGGCAAGAAGCCCGGCGCCAGTAAAATGGGTGGAGGTGGAGAATATCCACCTCACGCTCAAGTTCCTCGGTAATGTCCGCGCTGACCGGGTTAGTGAAGTCAGCGCCGCGCTCCGTGAGGCCTGCCGCGGGGTGGCCCCCTTTCACCTGAAGACCGGTGGTATCGGTGCCTTCCCTGATACCGCCAGGGTGCAGGTGATCTGGGTCGGCCTGAACGGCGATCTTGAAAAGCTCGTTACGCTACAGAAGCGCATTGACGAATGTCTGTCACCCCTGGGCTTCGCGCCGGAAGCCCGCCCCTTCACCCCCCATATTACCCTGGGGAGAACGCGCGATAACGCCACACGCCCGGAAAGGCAGGAACTCGGGAAGGTCATCAGTGGGATGACGGTGGAGGATACCGGTATCATCAGCGTGGAATCGGTCAACCTCATGCGTAGCCAGCTTACAGGCAGCGGGCCGATCTACTCGGTGCTTGCCTCCTGCCGTCTGGAATAGGCCTTTATTTTCATCCGGCTTCGGGTTGTTTTCTGGCGGCTCATTGTTTTTTACCAAATTTTTATTCAGCCGCGGCATATTTTACGTCTTTTTTAGCTCCGCCCGCTTACAATTGAAGCACGCTGGGTGTAAGTGGAGGTAAGCTGTGAGCGAACCAAAGGGTACAATCCTCGTGGTAGATGATGAGGAGGCTATCCGCTGCATCCTGAACAAGGGGCTTGCCATGCGCGGTTACGCCTGCGATGAGGCGGAAAACGGTGAGCAGGCGCTGGAGAAACTGGAGAAGAAACCGTCTGACCTGGTCATTCTTGATATCAACATGCCAGGAAGACAGGGCAATGAGGTCCTGCCGGATATTATCAACCGCTTCCCCGAGACCGCAGTGGTCATGGCAAGCGGTATTGCTGACCCTCTCATGATCGCCCAGTGCATCAGGGACGGGGCACATGACTATATCAAGAAACCGTTCCGTTTTGAGCAGGTCCTGCAGAGTGTGAACGGGACACTGGACAAGCGCCAGATAGAGATTGAGGTCCAGCGTTACCTGCGTGATGCAAAACGTGAGGCGGAGCGGACGAACACCGACCCGAGGAAGATCTTTGCCGAGGCAATTGAAAGCCTCATCAATGCTCTGGAGTCCACAGATGCCTATATCAAGGGGCATTCCCGGCGGGTGGCGGCACTTTCGGTTGAGATCGGTCGCCATGTGGGGCTTTCTCCCGAAGAACTTGAAGACCTGCGCTGGGCAGCCCTGCTCCACGACGTGGGAAGGATAGCGGTTGATCCGGAGATCCTCAATAAACCCGGTGAGCTCACCGCAAGTGAGTACCGTCACATCATGACCCATGCCGTCATCGGCCCGCGGCTGGTCAGGCCCTTCGTCAATGACAGTGTCGTCCGCATGATCTCCCACCATCATGACCGCTACGATGGCAGCGGGCTGGGGCAGAAGGTGCGGGGCAAGGACATCCCGCTGGGTGCCCGGATCATCGCCGTGGCGGATGCCTATCAGGCGATGATCTCCGACCGTCCTTACCGTCCGGCGATGAGCAAGGGCGAAGCGGTCAACGAGCTCATGTGGTATAGCGGTTCCCAGTTTGACCCGATTATCGCCAATATCTGTGTCGGGATTGTCCAGACCTGCACGCGGATGGATGCCTGAACCTCGGCACAGGAAGCCACGGCAAGCCCTGCCGGAAGTAGACCTTTGGGACACTTGTAAACCTGTACGTTTTCAGGTTATACTTGAATGGTTCATGCCAGATTTTGGTTGGGAGGAGGACCTCATGGAACAGTTCACTTTCCCCAAGTGCCAGAAATGCAATTCCGGCTATCTTGTGCCCCTGTCCGATTTCGGTAGCCAGGGGGCATCAATCCAGTACAAGGCTTGGGTTTGCACCAACCCCGATTGCGGTTTCAACCTGAAGATCCGCAACGGTGATGTTTATAGAGATGAACCTATCATGAGCGGCACACCTGTCTCTTATACACATCT
>JAOAEN010000134.1 GCA_026416775.1 Dehalococcoidales bacterium | reverse complement strand
CGTGGGGATTTCGGTCTCGCGCGTGGGGAGCAAGGCACAGACCGCCGCGATGAAAAAGGTTGCCGGACGTCTCAAGCTGGACATGGGGCAGTACCGCGAGGTGGCGGCATTCGCCCAGTTCGGCACCTCCGAGCTTGATAAAGCCACAAGGCTCCAGCTCGAGCGCGGGCAGCGCATTCAGGAAGTCCTGAAGCAGCCCCAGTTTGCCCCTGTGCTGCTGGAAAGACAGGTCATGATCCTCTATGCCGTCATCAACGGCTACCTGGACGATATCCCCGTGGAAAGGATTCCTGCCTTTGAAACGGAGTTCTACCGCTTCATGGAGGCAAGATACCCCGGGGTGGGCAGGGAAATCGCCGCAAGCAGGGACCTGACCGGGGAGACCGAGGAAGCCCTGAAGAAGGCGATTGCCGAGTTCAAGCAGGGGTTCGTGAAATAGGTTCTATGTCTGGTGAGGTGGTAAGGTATGCCGGACATCCGTAAGATCCGCCGCCGCATCCGTGGCGTGCGCAACATCGCCAAGATCACCCGCGCCATGGAGATGATCGCCGCATCCAAGATGCGCCGGGCGCAGGAGCGCGGGCTTGCCGGCAGGCCTTATGCCGCCAAAATCGAGCAGGTGATCAGCGACCTTGCCGCACTTCCCGATACCGGTCTCAGGCACCCGCTGCTTGAGCAGCGCGAGGTAAGGAAGATGCTTATCGTGCACATTACCCCTGACCGGGGGCTCTGCGGGGGCCTCAACGCCAGCCTCAATCACAGGCTTGCCGGCTTCATCCTTGAGCAGAAGCTGCCGGTGGAGGTGGTGGCGGTGGGGCGGAAGGGGCGCGACTTTGTGGTGAGGAGCGGGATCCACCTCACCGCCGAGTTCACTCAGCTCGGCGACCGGCCGGACTTCCTTGATATCCTGCCGATTGCCCGGCTTGTCATTGATGAATACGTAAAGAAACTGGTGGATGCCGTCTTTATCTCCTACGCCCAGTTTATTTCCACCATGGTGCAGCGACCGGTGGTGAAGAAGCTTCTTCCCGTGGCGCCGGCAAAAATCCCTTCCGGCGAAAACGTGGAATACATCTATGAGCCCGATGCGGCTACGGTGCTCGGACAGCTCCTGCCCCGCTTTGTGGAAATGGAAATCTACCATGCCATACTTGAGGCAATCGCCAGCGAACAATCGGCGCGCATGGTTGCCATGCGCAATGCCACCGATAATGCCAGCGAGCTTATCCGCGAGCTCACGCTCCTCTACAACAAGGCAAGGCAGGAGTCCATCACCAGGGAGATCCTTGATATCGTCGGAGGGGTGAGTGCGCTTGAATAATCCTGCCGCTATGCCGCAGGGAAGGCTGCGGACCGGTGGCGGGCGTAAACAGCCAGTTGCGTGAGTTGAGAGGTTGATATGGTGAAAGGAAAGGTCGTTCAGGTTATCGGTACGGTGGTGGATGTTGAGTTCCCGCCGGAGGCTTTACCCGCACTCTACAACGCGGTTGAGATACCGACGGAGCAGGGCAGGATCGTGCTTGAGGTGCAGGACCATCTGGGGAACAACTGGGTGCGCTGTCTGGCGCTCGGTCCCACCGACGGTCTGGCACGCGGCGCCGAGGCAATTGATACCGGCTCACCGCTGAAGGTGCCGGTAGGGCGAGGGACACTGGGCAGGCTTTTTGACGTCACGGGTAGCCCGCTGGACAACCTCGGCGAGGTGAAGGCGGCTGACCGCTGGCCAATCCACCGGCCACCCCCGTCTTTCGAGGAGCAGGTGACGCGTACCGAGATGCTGGAGACCGGTCTCAAGGTGATTGATCTGATCACTCCTTTCACCAGGGGCGGCAAGATCGGGGCTTATGGCGGTGCCGGGGTGGGCAAGACCGTCATCATCATGGAGCTTATCCGTAATATCGCCACGGTACACGGCGGCTTTTCTGTCTTCGTTGGCATCGGGGAGCGCTCCCGCGAGGGTAACGACCTCTGGCGCGAGATGAAGGAGTCCGGCGTTATTGACAAGACGGTGATGGTCTTCGGGCAGATGAACGAACCGCCCGGGGTGCGGTTGCGCGTGGGGCTTACCGGGCTCACCATGGCGGAGTACTTCCGCGATGTTGAGGGACAGGACGTGCTCCTTTTCATTGACAATATCTACCGCTACACACTTGCCGGGATGGAAGTCTCGGCACTGCTCGGGCGGATGCCTTCCGCCATGGGCTACCAGCCGACCCTCGCCACGGAAATGGGGGCACTTCAGGAAAGGATCACCTCGACCAAGAAGGGTTCTATCACCTCGTTTCAGGCAATCTACGTGCCCGCCGATGACTATACCGATCCCGGCGTGGTGACCACCTTCGGGCATCTGGATGCGGTCATCGCCCTGGAAAGGTCCATCGCCGAGCAGGGGCTTTACCCCGCGGTGGACCCGCTTGCTTCAACCTCCCGCATCCTTGACCCCAAGATTGTCGGCGAGGAACATTACCGTGTCGCCCGCGAGGTACAGCGGGTGCTCCAGCGCTACAAAGACCTTCAGGACATTATCGCCATTCTCGGTATTGAGGAGCTTTCCGAAGAGGACAAACAGGCTGTCGCCCGCGCACGCCGTATCCAGCGCTTCCTTTCCCAGCCGATGTTCGTCACCGAGGTCTTTACCGGACGGCCCGGACGCTACGTCAAAGTTGAGGACACGGTGCGCGGCTTTAAAGAAATCCTGGAAGGGAAGTACGATCATCTTCCGGAGCAGGCTTTCTACATGGTGGGCGGGATTGAAGAAGTGGTGGAAAACGCTAAGAAACTCGGGGCGGAGGTCTAAATGCCGAAGCTCAAGGTCGAGGTGGTGACCGCGGAGCGTATTGTCTATTCTGCCGAGGCGGATATCGTCATTGCCCCAGGGATTGAGGGGCAGCTCGGCATCCTGCCGCACCATGCCCCGCTCATGACCATGCTCAGGCCCGGGGAGCTCATCATCAGGCGCGGTCAGGAAGAGGATATCATGGCGGTAAGCGGTGGTTTCCTCGAGGTGCGCCCCGACCGTGTGGTCATCCTTGCCGATGCAGCGGAAAGGGCGGAGGAAATTGATGTCGCCCGCGCCGAAGCCGCCAGAAAACGTGCCGAAGAAAAACTGAAAGCAAGACATGCCGCCGGCATTGATGAAGCACAGGCCGAGGCTGCCCTGCGCCGGGCCATCGCCAGGCTTACCGTCGTGGAAAAGGCAAAGCAGCGCCGCAAGCGTTAAGCAAAAGCCCTGACGGCTCCTGCGCCGGTCCTAACACAAAAAGACAGGCTACCCGCAGGGGTAACCATTATTAACTGCGAGGGGTCCTGCCGACCACAACTGGTGGCAGGGGAAAAACGCTTTCCTGGGCGCTTTTCAAAGCAGGCGCTTACAGGATTTCCAGCCGGACTTTCTTCTGGGCTTTGGCAGCCTTTACCCTGAGCAGGGCACGCATTGCCTGCGCAATCTGCCCCTGCTTGCCGATGATCCTTCCCTTGTCATCATCGGCGACGCGGAGCTTCAGCGTGATACCATCTTCGTTGGTCTCCTCCTCCACGCTGACCGCATCAGGGTCATTGACGATGGACTTGGCGATGTACGTGATTAGGTCTTTCATGGGCTACTCCTTGACCGGTCTGAACTTTTCCAGAATACCTGCTTTGCGCAGTAGTCTAGCCACGGTTTCGGTTGGCTGGGCACCCTGCCTGAGCCAGTAAAGCGCCCGTTCCTCTTCAACAAGGACGGTTTCGGGGTTTGTTTTCGGGTCGTAGTGGCCGATTGTTTCCACAAATGCGCCGTCGCGGGGCGAACGGCTATCGGCAACGACCACACGGTAGGCGGGCTGTTTTCTCGCGCCGACACGCCGCAGTCTTATCTTCAGCATTTACACCTGCCTTCTCTCGTTC
>JAOAEN010000133.1 GCA_026416775.1 Dehalococcoidales bacterium | reverse complement strand
GTATTCGGCGGTGCAGCAGAGGGTGGGGTTGATGGTATCGCGCATGAAGGATGCCATGGCGCCGGCAACCTCCAGGTCCGCCGGGGTTACCGGGTTGCCCTTCTTGTCATAGGCAAGTGTAATGTGGTTGAGTCTCTCCCGCAGGTCGGCAAGGTCCCGGGCGATGGAGAGGATCGCCATCAGTTCCGAGCTCACGGCGATGTTGAAACCCGACTGCATGAGAAAACCGTCCATGCGCCCGCCCAGACCGATGATGATGTTGCGCAGGCTCTGGGCGCAGAAGTCGATCACCCAGCGGAACTCAACGCGGGTGGGGTCGATATCCAGCCGGCGCATGCGGCTTAGGCGCGCAAGCTGGGCATCGTCGTAGTTGCGCTCGTGCTGCATGCGTGAGGTGAGCGCCACCATGGCGAGGTTGTGGGCATTCATGATGTTGTTGATGTCGCCGGTGAGCCCGAGGGAGAACTCGGTATGCGGGATGAGGATGGCGTTACCGCCACCGGCGGCGGTGCCCTTCACGTTCATTGTCGGCCCGAGGGATGGCTGGCGGATACAGCCACCGACGTTTTCGCCGCGCTTGCCCAGCCCCTCGATAAGCCCCATGGTGGTGGTCGTCTTGCCTTCACCCAGTGGGGTGGGGGTAACGGCGGTCACCTCAATGTACTTGCCGTCGGGCCGGTTCTTGAGGCGTTCCATGATCTTGAGAAAGTCCAGCTTGGCGACCTTCCCGTAGGGTATCACCTCGTCTTTCTCAAGACCAAGGCGGATACGCCATTCCTCGGGAGTCGGCATGTGTTCTTCGGCCGCCTCGGCAATCTGCCAGTCAGCCATCTTGGTCACATCGTAGGCCACAGATAACTCCTCCTTCTTACTCACCAAATTCCCACGCCGGGCTGGAAGACCAGACCCGGGCGAGTGGTTGCGAAAATCATCCCTTCAGTATTACCCCGCCTGCCGTGCCGACAAGTTTGCGGTAAATACTTTCTACCTCATGAGCAACAAGCGGGCTTGCCTCAAATGGGGAGCAGTTCGCATGGTCCGCCGCGCTGATGTTCGGGTCATAGCTCATGAAGCCGAGGATTTCCATGCCGGGCAGGTTTGCCGTGATAAACTGCCTGTCGCTCTCCCCCTGAACCTTGTTGCCAACGATACCGATCTTCCTCAGGCCGATATCCTCCGCCAGTTCCCTGATCCGGCACGCTGTTTCCAGGCTGCGCCGCCCCGGCTCCACGACGATGATGAGATGATCCACGGCGCGTGTGGTCCCACGGGAGAGGTGCTCAATACCGGCTTCCATATCCATGATGACCACCTCGTCCCTCCTGAGAAGCAGGTGGCTCACCAGTGCCTGCAGCAATGCCCCCTCGGGGCAGTAGCAACCGGTGCCACCCCGCTTGATCCTCCCCATGACCATGAGCCTGATGCCGTCAATCTTCACCGCGTACCTGTCGGGGATGTCGTCGACCTTGGGGTTGAGCCTTAGGAACGCCCCGGGGGTGCCGGGACGTGCGCCGGTGCGTTCCTCAATCAGGTCCTCAAGCTCCGAGATGGGGGTTATCGCTTCCGGGTGGGGATAGCCGAGCGTGGCGGCTAAATTGGCGTCCGGGTCGGCATCAATGGCAATCACCGCCTGCCCCGCCCGGGCAAAGGTGCGGGAAAGAAATGCTGCCAGAAGCGTCTTGCCGACACCACCTTTACCGCTTATGGCGATCTTCATACATCACATGCTCCCGGCAGAAATCGAAAGAGACGTATACCACCTGATGGCCGCTGGATTTCAGGCAACTCCAATGTAAGTTTACCGTTTCACACGCTCGGCGTCAAGAAAAAAATCGTACCAAGGTACTAGAACCCGCCGCTCAATTATTTCTAGGCAGGTTCTACGAGTGAGGCCTTCGCAAACTGCGTAATAAGTTTCTCATTCTGAAACCGGAATGTGACATGCCGTTCCCGGCACCTCTGGCCCTCGTTTGTTTTTTGTCAGGCGAATATCTACAATGGACTTACGGTCTGGTGAAAGGTGGTGGTCTTATGGCGATGATGGAGATCAGCGTGCTTCCGGTGGGGACGGGTTCGCCATCGGTGAGTCGGTTTGTCGCGCGGGCGCTTGAGGTGCTCGGGGATGCCAAGTACGAGCTTACGCCAATGGGCACGGTGGTGGAGGGGGATCTGGAGGATTTGCTGCGGCTTGCCCGCAGGATGCATCTTGCGGTGTTTGATGCCGGCGCCGTGAGGGTGGTAACGACCATCCGTATTGATGACCGTCGCGATAAGCCCCTTACCATTGAGGGCAAGATCCGTGCGGTGAAAGAAAAGCTCGGGGTGTGAGCGGTCTTGATGACGGCTACCCATATTGCCATCCTTGTTGGTACGGGGGTCCTCGCCGGTTTTGCCGGAGGGCTTCTCGGGCTGGGAGGCGCCTTCATCATGACTCCGGTGCAGTATGCGGTATATCTCAGCATGGGGCTTTCCCCCGACGTGGCGACGAGGACAGCCTTTGGCACGAGTCTCCTTGCCGTGCTGGCAGCGGCGGTGAGTGCGGTATGGCGGCACCATCGTGAAGGGCTTGTGCACTGGCGGCTATCGCTGACCATGGGCATGGCCACTATGGTGTTTGCCCTGACGGGGGCGCTTCTTGCCGGGGTCGTGGCCAGCTTTGCCCTGAGGGTAACCTTCGGTAGCCTTGCCATCTTGAGCGCGGTGAGGATGATCTTGCCGTTGCGGGAGCAGGCAGGACGGCAGATGGAGACGAGGAAATGGGTGTGGCTTCTTCTGGCGCTTCCGGTGGGGTTGCTTTCCGGCATGCTCGGGGTGGGTGGCGGGGTGCTCATGGTGCCTGTCCTTGCGTGGTTCGTCCGGTTACCGATTCATCAGGCGGTGGCGAATTCACTGGCGATCATGTCTCTGGGCAGCCTTGGTGGGATCGCCGGTTATATCGTGAGCGGGCTCGGTGCAGGTGGGAGGTTACCGTGGTCGGTGGGCTACATTCATCTCCTTGCGTGGCTTCTTCTAGCGCTCCCGGCGGTGGCGACGGCCCAGCTAGGGGCGGCCGTTTCGCACCGGGTTCAGGGCAGGGTCCTGGGTTATATCTTTGCCGTGGTGATTTTCTATATCGGGCTGCGGATGACCGGCCTTTTCGACTGGCTTGGTTCGTTATTGTAGGTAAGGAGGCGCGGTTATGGAGGAAATCTGGATTACGGTGCTCTGTGAGAACACCGCGGGCATGGGCTTTCTCGGGGAGTGGGGATTGAGCATGCTTGTTGAGGCGGACGGGCAGCGCATCCTCTTTGATACGGGGATGGGGGTTGCCATCGCGCACAACGCCTCGCTCCTCGGCGTTGACTTCGGGAAGGTGGATAAAATTGTGCTCAGCCACGGGCACCACGACCATACCGGCGGGCTGGAAGCCGTCCTCCGGAGGATGAAGAAAGAGGTTGAGGTGATTGCACACCCCGATATCTGGACTTCCAAATACAGCCGCCGCCCCGGTGGCGCGGAGAACTACAGCGGTATCCCTTTCCGGCGCGAGCTTCTGGAAAACCTCGGGGCGTGCTTTACTGAGTCGCGCCGGCCGGTAAACATCACCGGGCGTCTCATGACCACGGGCGAAATCCCGATGACCGCTCCTTACGAAGAAATTGACGGCAGCCTCCTTGTCAGGAAGGCGGGCATGATGCTCCCCGACGAGCTCAGGGACGGCCTCGCCCTTGTTATTGATAGCGCTTACGGGCTCATCGTCATCCTTGGCTGCGGGCACCACGGCATGATCAATACCCTGAGGCATGCCCGGGAGCTGACGGGCAGAGAGCTTATCTACGCGGTCATCGGCGGGACGCACCTTCTCAATGCTTCGGGGGAGCGTCTTGAAAAGACCGTCGCCGGGCTCAAGGAT
>JAOAEN010000132.1 GCA_026416775.1 Dehalococcoidales bacterium | reverse complement strand
TCGGAGAGGTCCTCGCCGGGGACTCCCTGCCCCAGGACGTCCGGCTTCGCAACGTGGGGTCCGACGCGGTCGAGTTGCGGACCATCTTCCTGGACGCCGAGGGGAGCCCCGATTTCCGCCTGGAGGCCGTGTCTTTCCAGCTCACGGCGAAACGAGTTGAGGATATTCTCCGCGCCGGCCGCGATGCCGCAGGTTGCCGTGCCGATGAGGATCCGCACCCTGCCACTGTCGTGCAGTGCCTGCCATCTGGCAATTGCCCTTTCTCTTATCTCGTTGAAATCCATGTGCTTTCCTCAGGGGAAAATCCTGCCATTACTTCTGAAGGAGCTGTCTTGCCTTCTCCGGGGTCATCCTGCCGTAGACGGCGTCGTTGACGGTGACCACGGGGGCAAGCGCGCATGAGCCAAGGCAGGCAACCGTCTCCAGCGAGTACTCGAGGTCATCGGTTGTTTCGCCGGCTTCGATGTCGAGCGTTTTTTCCAGCTCTTCAAGCACCCTTGCCGCCCCGCGCACATGGCAGGCGGTGCCGCAGCAGACGCGGACGACCTTTCTGCCCTGGGGGGTGAGCTTGAACTGGGTGTAAAATGTGGCAACCCCGTAGATGGTGCTCTCGGAGATGTTCAGGTATCTTGCCGTTTCGTGGATCGCCTCTTTCGGTAGATAGTTAAACTCTTCCTGAATTTCCTGCAGGATGGGGATAAGGTTTTCCCGGTCGCTTCTGTGGTGGGAGAAAATTTCCCCCATTTTTTCCTGAAGTTCAATGCGGGCAACGTCAAGATCTGCCAGGGTGATCACCTCCTGTTCCTTCGTACCGGGCAAGCTTCCATACGATCGTCTCACTGAGGACGATGATGTCCTCCGCGGGCAGGTAATCGGTGACGGACCGGTCAAAGAGGACGCTTGCTTCGGCGGGAAATTCTTCATCCCCGCACCAGAGGACAATGGTCACCGGAACGCGGGGGAGTGCGGTGATGGTCACCGCGGTATCTCCGTATTCGGCAGGATAGCCGCCAAGGCTGGCGGCAGCCTGGACCAGTCTTTCGGGCTTCGCACCGAAATGTCGGATGAGGGGTAGCAACACCCTCTTCCGGAAGGTGGGGTAATAAAAGCCTGCCGGTAGTTCCTGGTAGGTAACGGGGCATCCGCTGATCGGGGTACCCCGGGCGTGGAGGAAATAGTGGAGGAGGAGGATCTTATCACGCAGGGGCACGTCTGAAGTGCCGTCCGCAGGGCTTACTTCACCTGCCGGCACGGTTATCTCGTAGGCCCGGTCGAGGTAGATGATGCTTGCGGCGTTTTTCTCCTTCAGGTAGGAAGCCCCGCTGTTCCGGCACTGAAGCCCGATGTCAGCATCGTGCAGCCTTTGCCGGGCGAGAGCGTAGGACATCCGGTAGGCGCTTTCCCTGGCGTGGACTTCCGGCAGGGGAAAATGTCTGACTGCTGTCATAAAGGACGTTCATCTTATATTTTAGCGCAATTTGCGTCAAACTTCCAGCCACAGGTGGGAGTACACCGATTGTCCCATGAGCACCCGTGCGGTCTTGACATAATATTGCAACTCGGCGGGCAACGACTTTAAATCCGGCGCCTCGCCGTCCATGATGCGGTGTACCAGCCCCACGATATCCGGGCGCCTGCCCCGGGCGATGGCGGTGAGATCACCGTCAAAAGCATCTACGATTGCCGAATGCAGCCCGTAGCGCATGAGCATGGCAAGATAGGTGCGGTTGAGCCAGCCCCGCAGGTGGGCGGGGGGGCCATTGGAGACGTTGGAAAGCCCCACCACCGAGCGGCAGCCGGGGGCGATTTCGGCGAGCATGCCCATGAACTCCATACAGGCTTTCACCTGATTGACGTCCACCGCGATCGGGCTTACGATGGGGTCAATCCATATCCGCTCGCTGGGAATCCCGGCGTTGTTTGCTCTATAGATGAAGTCCACCGCCAGCATTGCCCTTTCGTTGGCATCGCGGGGCATGCCATCGTTGCTCCAGAGAAGGGCGATGACATCGGCATGGTATTTAAGGGCAAGTTCAAGCCCGCGCTCGAAGCGGCTTGTCTGCAGGGAGACGGAGTTCATCAGTACCCGGTTGCGGCATACCCTAAGCCCGGCTTCCATCGCGCTCAGGTTGGTGGTGTCCAGCGAAAGCATCCTGTCGGTCACTTCCTGCACCGTGCCCACCACCCAGGACATCAGTGCTTCGCCGTCCCTTCGTGCCGGGCCGATATTGAGGTCAATGACGTCCATGCCGGCATCCACCTCCGCCCTGACTATTGCCTGCACACGGGCGGCATCCCTTTCCCTGATGGCGGCACCGACTGCCGCCGATGTGATGTTCAGGTTTTCGCCGATGAGGATCATGGCTTTTTTCCTAGGACTTCCATGTCTTGAGGAAGGCAGGGAGGTCTGCGGCATCCCTCGGCCCGACGACGATCTCCCAGCCGGGCATCTGCTCTTCAAGGGCGCCCTTTTCGGCGGCAACGTAGCCCGGGATAATTAACCTGCGGTGGCGGATCTTCTCGGTGATGCCGCTCTTGAGTATCGCCGGGGCGATCGTGTCCGCCGAGAACTTGCCCGCTGCCCAGGCGGTCATCACGGACAGCCCCTCGGTATCCTTGACGAAGAGGTAGCCGGGTACCCTGCTGTTCTCAATTTCCCCGGAGACGATGAAGTAGGTGAGGGAGAAGTTTGAGGTGACCAGGAGCGGGGAATCTGCCCCGGGGTTGTTGATCTCGTAGATGCCCTGCTTGGTGGCAAGCGGCCGCTGGGGATCGGTGTAGATGTTGAGACGGGCAACCAGCAGCGGGAAGAGGCTTTCTCCCCTGTAGTCCGAAAGGACAATGATGCCGGCGTATTTGACGAGGAACATCGCGGCAAGCATCGCCTCTTTCATCGGGTCATCTGTCATCTCGCAGGGAAAGACAATCGTCGGATAGCCTAGCGGGCGGAACTTCTTCGTAATCGCACTGCTGCGGATGATGACCTGCTCCTGAAATGATCGGGCGGTCTTTCTTGCTCCCGGGTCAATGACGATCTGTTTCAGACCGGCGCTGGCAACCTTCTCGGTGAGGCTGGCAAGTCCTTCAAGGTCGTCCCCCTTTACGGCAAGCGGCAAGCTCGCCTCCTTTGCCAGGCTTATCATGGCATCGATATTGTCCTTTGTGGCGGCGTAAAGGAGCGGTTTTTTCTCGGCGCAGGCCCTGAGCGCGGCGCCAAGCACCTCGGGCCTTTCGCTCATCAGGATGATGTTGAGGTTGCCAGCCGCCTGTTTTGCCTTTGCGGCAAGGGCGGCGAGTTTTTCCGGGCTTCCCGTTTCACCCTTGAGTGCCACGAGGTTGGCACGGAGCGTTAGCCCCACCCGCTCGTAGCTCATCTCGGCTGCCTTCCTGAGGCGCGCGTCGATTTCCGCTTCCGGCATGGTGTCGCTGATGAGGATGGCAATGCCGGGCGGGTTTTCAAAACGCTTCTCGTGGCGGAAAAGCACCGTCTCCCCGCCGAGTTTGAGGGCGTGCTCGCCGGTACCGATGGTCACGGTGAGGATCGGGGGTGCCGCTGCCTCGGAGAGTTTTGCCCTGGCCTCTTCCGAGACGTGGGGGCAGCGGGCAAGCTCGGTCTTGCCGGCGGCAAGCGCCATGGCAAAGGCAAGACACGTGGGTACCCCGCACTGCCCGCAGTTCGTCTTGGGCAGAAGCTTGAAAATCTCAATCCCCGTCAGTGCCATCTTGTCTCCTTTCCCGGGGCATCCTTCTTAAAATTTTATATCACGCCGCACCTTATTCTAGGTCTCAAGGATCGGCGGCATTTTGAGTGCCGGATGGTCTTTTTCCTGTAAGAACGGCAGGATAGCTTCCTCGGTGGTGCCAATCGTCTCATCGGCAACGCGGTCAAGCAGGTCCGGCACGCCGAGCTCTCTGGCACGGGC
>JAOAEN010000131.1 GCA_026416775.1 Dehalococcoidales bacterium | reverse complement strand
CAATTGAGCCTACCACGCGCTGGCGCATCCCGCCGCTCAACTGGAAGGGGTAGTTGCGGATTACCGTCTCCGGGGCAGGGATGCGTAGAAGCCTCAAGGACTTGATGATCTCCGGTTCCACCATGTCTTCGGCAAGCTGCTGGTGGAGGCGTATTGACTCGCCGATCTGGTCGCCCACCGTGTAGACCGGGTTGAGCGAGGTCATCGGGTCCTGCAGGATCATGGCGATTTTCTTTCCGCGATAGGTGCGCATTTCTTCCTTGCTCAGCTCAAGGAGGTTCACCCCTTCGAGGATAACCCTGCCGCCGATGATACGCCCGGCGGGTTCGGGAAGGAGCCTCAGGATGGAAAGCGCGGTCACCGATTTGCCGCAGCCGGACTCACCCACCAGCCCGTAGGTCTCGCCCTCGCGGACGAAGAAGCTGACGCCGTCAACCGCCCTGACCTCTCCCCGGCGGGTGAAAAAGGACGTCCGCAGGTCCTGCACTTCAAGAACGATATTCATCATACCTGTCTCAACCTCGGGTCGAGTTTATCGCGGATCCAGTCGCCGAGGAAGTTGCCGGAAAGCACCACCAGCCCGATGCAGATGCCGGGGAAGGTGGAAATCCACCATGCCCGGTCAAGCTCGGACCTGCCGTCGGATACCATGGAGCCCCAGGAAGGTGTCGGTGCGGTGATGCCGATGCCCAAGTAGCTCAGGGCGGACTCGGCAAGGATCATCATGCCGACCTGCAGCGTCATGATGACGATGAGGGAATTCACCACGTTCGGGAAGATGTGCCGGAACATGATGCGCAGCGGGGAAGCCCCGTTGACCCGAGCCTGGGCAACAAAGTCGGACTCGCGGATGCGCAGGGCTTCACCGCGTATCATGCGTGCGTAACCCGCCCAGCCGAGCACGGAAAGGGCAAAGACCACCGTCCAGAAACCGGGGCCGATGGCAACCGCAAGCAGCATGGCAAGGAGCAGCCCAGGAAACGAAAGCGCCATGTCCACGATTCTCATGAGAAGGGCGTCAATGCGCCCGCCGACGTACCCGGATAATATGCCGAGCACAGTGCCGACAGCCGCTGTGATGAAGATGGCCAGGAGTGAGACGCTGAGCGATACCCGGGCACCGTGGATGACACGGCTTAGGATGTCCCGCCCTAGTTTATCCGTGCCGAGGAGGTACTGGCTTTTTCCGCCTTCCATGAAGGCTGGCGGCAGGTAGCGGTCCTTGACGACCTGCTTGGTCGGGTTGTGGGGGGCAAGCCCGCCATTGGGCATTCCCATCCAGCTCAAATCGGCGAAGATGGCGCAGATAACCATGAGCGCCATGATCGTGGCGGGGATGATGAGCGTGAGGTTCCTCACCAGCCGTACCCGGCGGATCGCCCCGATGTATTTCTTTCTTGCCTTATCTTCGGTTGAGGGTATCGTTCCCATCAGTTACATCCTCTGGTAGCGTATCTGCGGGTCAACCCAGGCGTAGCAGATGTCCACAAGGAGGTTGATACCGAGCACCAGCACCGCGGTGAGCAGGGTAACCGCCTGAACGATCGGGAAATCGCGCTGGAAAGTCGCCTGCACGATTAAAATCCCCATGCCTGGCCAGTTGAATATCTGCTCGGTGATGACGGCACCGAGCACAAGGCCGGGCAGCAACATGCCGATGGTGGTGAGGGGTGTGATCAGGGCGTTTCTTAAAGCATGCTTCCAGATGACGATCCTTTCAGGAAGCCCCTTGATGCGCGCAAGCTTGATATATTCGCTGTCCAAAACGTCCAGCATGGTGGAGCGCACGAGGCGCATCATGCCGGGAAGCATGAAGAAGACCATCGTCGCCACCGGCAGGATGTAATGCTTGGGCGTTGCCATGCCGGCAACGGGAAGCCACTTCAACTTCACCGAGAAGATGAGCACCGCCATGATCGCCACCCAGAAACCGGGCAGCGCCTGACCGAGCACGGCAAGGAACTTGACGCCGTTGTCCCAGATGGAATCGCGGTAGGTCGCTGCTGTGATCCCGAGGAAGAAGGCAAGCAGCATGGCGATGATAAACGAGGGCACGGTGAGCTTGAGCGTGTTGGGCAGTGCCTCCAGGAGCATCGTGGCGACCGGTTTTTCCCGGACAAGCGAGCTGCCGAGGTCCCCCCGGGCAACGTCCTTGAGGTAGATCCAGAGCTGCTCCCCCCATGACCTGTCCAGCCCCAGCCTTGCCTTGATGTAATTGTACTGTTCTTCCGTCATATTCGGGTTGGCGAGTAGCTGCATCGGGTCACCCGAGGCGCGCACCAGGAAAAAGACGATGATGGTAATACCAATGAGGGCGACAACGGCCTGGAGAAGTCTGATGATGATAAAACGCGTCATTTAAGTGCCTTTGCGGTCATGAAAGTCCTATCAACGGCGGATTTCACGCTTTTTGAATCAGGACGACTCATTATACAAAAATTCTTCTGCTGGCTCAAGTTTTCCCCGGGGGCAGGTAAGCCCTGCCCCCGGGGGAGTTACTCCACGATGGACCCGTACAGTTACGGGTGCTTGATGCCGTTCAGGGCATCCTGCAGGCTCACCCAGTTCCTGCCCTTCCATTCGCCGATGGTCTTGGGGTTATAGACGATGAGCGTATCAAACGTGCAGATGCCGATGTTCCAGTAGAGGCTCTTGACGTATGCCTGGAACTCGTTGAAGTACTTGGCGGCAAGGTCAATGTTCCTCTCGTTGGCGGCCTTGAGGTAGAGCTCATCTGCCTTCGGGTCGTTACCCACGTTATGTGTGCCCCAAGAGGTGTACATGTTGGACGAATGGTACATGCAGTTGAAGAACGACTGGTAGGTCCAGGTGAAGATCCAGCCGACGTTCGGGTCACCTTCCTTGATGCGGTTGAAGTTGAAGAAGTAGGAGGTGTAGATGGTGGAGTCAACCACCTCCATCTTGGGTTTCAGCCCAACATCCTCCCAGTAGCCCATGAGGAGCAGGATGTAGTCCTGCCCGGCGGCGGTGGTGTAGATGTGGATCGTTGGGTCAGCCCACTTCCCGGGATAGCCGGCTTCCCTGAGGAGGGCTTTGGCCTTGTCGGGATCATAGGGGTCGTTCCTCAGGTTCTCGCCCCAGCCGAAGCAGCCGGGATACATGTAGAACTGCCCGGCGGTCGGGTCGCCGTAGCCCTGGTACCACTGTTCCACGATTTCCTCGCGGTTGAGGGCATAGGAAAGCGCCTGGCGGACGCGGATATCGCCGACCGGTCCGGCATCAGGCAGCCACGAGCCCTGGATGCAGAGGCTGCTCGTTCCGGGAGGCCCAGGCTGCTTCATGATCTTGAAGCCCTCTTTCTGGAGGTCGGCGAGGCGGTCGTAGTCAATACCGTAGGCGATGTCACACTCGCCGTTCTTCAGCATGGCGATACGGGTCGCCTGCTCGGGCACCATGAGTTCCACGTAGTACTGGTAGGCGGGAATTTCCTCGGGTATCCAGTAATCAGTGTTGGCTTCGAGCACCATCTTCTGCTTGGTGATGAGCTCCTTGAACTTCCAGGGCCCGGAGCCAACGGGTTTCTTGCGGAACTCTTCCATGCCCACCTTTTCGTAGTAGTTCTTGGGCAGGATGCGCGTCCAGGCAAAGACAATCTGCTGTGAAGGCTCGGGGCGGGCGCTCACGAACTGGAAGGTATAGTCATCAAGGACGCGGGTCTCGACCTTGTTATATGCCTGGCTGATGTAATACGACCACGGGTTCTTGGAGAGGCTCATGTCGCCGAAGCGGTCAACGGAGAACTTCACGTCATGGGCGGTGAGCGGATCGCCATTGTGGAACTTGATGCCCTTGCGGATCTTGAAGGTCCAGGTGCAGCCGTCCTCGCTCACCGACCAGCTTTCGGCAACATGGGGGATGAACTTGCTGTTGGCATCCCAGCGGATGAGTGAGTCATAGAAGGACCAGCCCCAAAGGGACTCGT
>JAOAEN010000130.1 GCA_026416775.1 Dehalococcoidales bacterium | reverse complement strand
GCCTTGCATCGTGCGATATCTGCCCGCGGAAGTGCGGGGTGAACCGGCTCCGCGGGGAGACCGGCTTCTGCCACTCGGGGGCACTCCCGATAGTCTCTTCTTACTGCGCCCATCACGGGGAAGAGCCGGCACTTTCGGGCAGCCGCGGCTCGGGGACGATATTTTTTGGCAACTGCAACATGCGCTGTGTCTACTGCCAGAACTACCAGATAAGCCAGGAGCCCGCCGTACAGCGGTGTTACGAAGTGGATGCTGCCACCCTTGCCCGCTACATGCTCTACCTT
Source organism: Dehalococcoidales bacterium (assembly GCA_026416775.1). Taxonomy (GTDB): domain Bacteria; phylum Chloroflexota; class Dehalococcoidia; order Dehalococcoidales; family RBG-16-60-22; genus JAOAEN01. The sequence continues at coordinate 3,668 of JAOAEN010000130.1, read as the reverse complement.
CAGGATGGGCTCGGCTGTCACAACATCAACCTGGTAACACCTTCCCACTTTGTGCCCCAGATCGTGGAAGCCCTCCTTATAGCGGTACCGGAAGGGCTCCGTGTTCCCCTTGTCTATAACACCAGCAGCTACGATGCGCTCACGACGCTGAAGGAGCTTGACGGCATCATCGATATCTACCTTGCCGACCTGAGGTACGGGGAAAACGAGATGGCGGCGAAATACTCTTCTGCCCCCGACTACGTTGAGGTATCGCAGGCGGCGATCAGGGAAATGCAGCGGCAGGTGGGTGACCTGGTTACCGATGGGGATGGCATCGCGCAGAAGGGGCTTATCATCCGCCACCTCATCCTTCCCAACCGTATTGCCGGAAGCCGCATCTCGCTGCCGTGGCTGGTGAGGGAGGTCCCCCCGAGGGTAAGCGTGAGCATCATGTCCCAGTATTACCCGGCACACCGGGCATACCGCTATAAGGAACTCAGCCGCAAGATAACCCCCGAGGAGTACTGGGAGGTCGTGCACTTGGCAGAAGAGATCGGGATTGAAAACGGCTGGCTACAAGGCATGGAGTCCCCGGAGAGCTATCTACCGGACTTTACGGCGGATGAGCCGTTCGGGGGAAAGGGGTAAAGAAGGCTAATGCTTCCTCTTGCGCTTCACCCAGTTATAGCGGATCTTTGTCCCGTTGAGCCTGTCCTTCTTATTGACGTTTTCAATAAACGTCTTGAGATCTTTAAGCGGTTCTGCGGCTGTGGTCATGGCAATCAACTCCGGAGCCACACTCTATCCAGCTATTATAGCACGGGCTTCTCATGACGGTAAAGCTGTCCTGTCAGGGGTTCCCTCGGGATGAGGAGACGGCAAATGCATGAGATGGTCCGAAGCAGGTTCAGCCGTGCCCGCGCGGGGTAGAATGAGATAGAATATGGAAAGAAAGCCCGTTCTTTGCGGCATCCGCGTCCTTGACTTTACCTGGGTGCTTGCCGGCCCCTATGCGACGCGCCTCCTTGCCGATTTCGGGGCAGAGGTAATCAAGGTGGTAGCGCCGCATTTCCCGGAGGCTGCCGATGCCTTTTCCCGCGGCTACTACGAGACGTGGAACCGCAATAAGCTCGGTATCACGCTGAACCCGGGCCGCCCGGACGGGGTTGCTCTGGCAAGGCGGCTTATCGCTATCTCCGACGTGGTGGCGGAAAACTTCAGCCCGCGCGTCATGGCAAACTGGGGGCTGGACTACGGAAGCGTGAAACGGATAAAGCCCGATATCATCATGCTGAGCATGTCGCTCATGGGACAGGAAAGCCCGCTCCGCCACCAGACGGGGTACGGGCAGACGGTGCATGCGCTTTCCGGCATGACCTACCTCACCGCATTTCCGGGCGGGCAGCCCCTCGGCCCCGGCTTTGCCTATGCCGACCACGTCGCCGGGCTTTACGGGGCCGCCCTCGTCCTTGCCGCCCTTGAGGAGAGGAGAAGGACGGGGCGGGGAAGGCACATTGACCTTGCCGAGGTTGGGGTGATGAAGAAGCTGCTTGCCTGCGATGATGGTTATGGACCTGCGGGAAATGCCTCAGAAGAAGCCTGCCCGCACGACGTCTATCCCTGCCGTGACGGCTGGTGTGCCATCGCCGTGTTTACGGAAGAGCAGTGGCAGGGGCTGAAGCGGGCAATGGGAACCCCGGCGTGGGCAGAAGAAAGAAGGTTTTCCTCACTCAAGGAAAGAAAGCTCCACCGCAGTGAACTTGACCGGCTCATCAGGGACTGGACGCTGCACCGTTCCGTCCGGGAGCTGGTGGGAATGCTTCAGTCCCATGGCGTGCCCGCCGGCATGGTGCAGGATGCAAAAGAGCTGGCGCATGATCCTCATCTTGCCGCAAGGGGATTTTTCGCGGGCAAGCCCGAAGGCAGGCTTATTGACCGCAGCCCGATAAGGCTTGCCGGACCAGCCCCGGACCGTTTCCGCCCTGCCCCGCGTAAAGGACAGGACAATGACTATGTCTACGGTACGCTGCTCGGTCTGGGTAAGGCGGAGATGGAAGAGCTGAGGGAAAAGGGCGTTATCTGAGCGTTTGACGCTGGCTGTGCCCGGCGCTTAAAATTTACTTGCAGGACCAAAGGAGAAACGTCATGAAATACATCTGGGCACCGTGGCGCATCGCCTATATCCGCAGCGCCAAGCCCAAAGGCTGTATCCTCTGCGATAAGCCCAGGGAAAACAGGGATGCCGAAAACTATATCCTTTTCCGCGGTAAGCTGAACTTCATCATGCTCAACAGCTACCCCTACAACCCGGCGCACCTGCTCATCGCCCCCTACCGCCATACCGGCTCACCGGAAGACCTCACGGTGGATGAGCGCAACGAGCATTTCGAGCTCGTCTGCCGGAGCATCGCCATCCTCAAGGAGGAGCTGCATCCGGAAGGCTTTAACTTCGGGGCAAACCTGGGCAGGGTTGCCGGGGCGGGGATTGAAGACCATTTCCACAGCCATATCGTGCCGCGCTGGCAGGGAGATACCAACTACATGCCGGTGCTGGGGGATATCCGTGTGGTCCCCCAGGCACTTGCCGATACCTACGAGGCACTTGCCGCGAGATTCCGCAATCTACATTAGTGGGCAATGGACAATAGCTCGGCGGCATTGCGGAAGAAGATTTTCTCCTTTTCCGCTTCGGGGATTGGCATACGTGCTACCGATTCCAGCGTCTCGCCGGTGAGGCCGAATTTCGGACCGAGGGGGAAGTCCGTCCCGTAGAGGATGTGGTCGGCGCCAAAAAAGTCGTAGCCGCACATGAGGGCAGACGTATTGCCGTAGACGGCGGTATCCGTGTAAAAGCGGCGGAAGTGCTCTTCGGGGCGGGTAATGCCCGGATATAGGTCGGGGACAAGGGAGAGCACCCACTTGATACGTTTGCTGAAATAGGGCACCATTGCCCCGCAGTGGTGGACGATGAACTTGAGGTTGGGGTGCTCGTTGAAAATTCCCGCCCCCACCAGGCGGAACATGGCGCATGATGTCTCATAGGGCCAGCTGAAGACGCCGATATCGTTATCAAGCCTATCGTTGGTGGCGGGATGTATCCAGACGGGCAGGTCGTGTTCCGCCATCTTCGCCCAGAGCGGCTTGAACCTCGGGCTGTCCAGCGGCTCACCGTTGATGCGGCTGTAGACCTGAATGCCTTTCAACCCGAGCCTGGTGATTGCCCGCTCGGCTTCGGCGATCGCCGCATCAACATCGTTCATGGGAAGGCAGGCAACCCCGGCCACGAACCGGTTCGGGTACCTTTCCACCAGCTCGGCGAGCTCCTCATTGGCGATCCGGGCAAGCTCAACGGCATCAGCCGGGCTGGCAAACGTCTCAAGCGGGATATTGGCAACGGTGAGCACCTGAAGCACATCCGGATAGCGCTCCATCAACCGTATCCTCACCTCAAGGTCGACCACGGCACGGGTCCGGTATTCAACACGCTTGGTAATGGCAGGATATTTCCGCGCATAGAGCTCGGTAAACTTCGGGGGCAGGATGTGCGAGTAAATATCAATTTTCATGGGCACCTCCTTGTTGGGACGCCCGTCCAGGCTGCGCGCCCAACTGTAGCCCGGCAGCTCGTCTTGGGTGCAGAGCGGCAGCTTTGCCGCTTCCAATACCGGATCGGGTTCCACCAGCGC
>JAOAEN010000012.1 GCA_026416775.1 Dehalococcoidales bacterium | reverse complement strand
GTTGTATGGCGGGGCATAGGAAAGGTCAAGTTCGGCAAGGTCAGAGACGCTCCCCCCGAAGCTCAGGACACCCGCCAGCACGTCAATGCGTTTGGCAACCTCACCGCTGCCGATGACCTGCCCACCCAGAAGCCTTCCCGATGGGGTCTCTGCCACGAGTTTGACGAGGATATCCCGTGCCCCCGGGTAATAGGTGGCGTGGTCAAATGAGGGAACAATGGAGCACACCGTTGCCAGCCCGAGCTCTTTTGCTTGGGACTCACTCAGCCCGACCCGCCCGATGGTAAGGTCAAAGACTTTACAGATAGTTGTTCCCAGCACGCCGGGGAAGGTTTCGCTTCCACCGGTCACATTGGTGCCGATGATGCGCCCGTGCCGGTTCGCGGTGGAGCCAAGCGGGGCAAGCATCAGCCTTCCAGTAATGCGGTTCACGACTTCCACGCAGTCGCCGCCGGCGTAAATATCGTGGTTGCTCGTGCGCAGGTGTTCGTCAACGGAGATACCGCCGCTGTTTCCAATACTGAGACCGGCTTCCTTTGCCAGTGCAGAATTGGGGCGCACCCCCATGGCGAGGAGCACAAGCCCGGCGGGGATTTCGCCACTGCCGAGGACCGCCCTGCCTACCTCCCGCTGCCTGTCGCCGAGGAGACCCTTCAGTTGTTCCCGCAGGTAGACCGTAACGCCCCTTCCTCTGAGATGTTTTTCCACGTGGATGGCAATTTCATCATCAAGCAGTGCGGGAAGCACCCTTCCCATGGCTTCGACGATGGTGACTCTGAAGCCCCTTGTGGTGAAGGCCTCTGCCATCTCCAGCCCGATGAGCCCCGCTCCGATGATCACGACTTCGCGCCCCGTCATTCCTGCAAGATGGTTGCGGATGGCATTGGCATCGGCAATGCTGGAAAGGGTGAAAACTCCCTTGAGGTCGCTTCCTTCAAGGGGAGGAAGGACCGGGCTGCTGCCGGTGGCAAGCACGAGTCTATCGTACTCAAGCCTGGTATGGCGCCCGTCTTTGAGGTTCACCGCCTCAACCGTATGAGTCCGGGGGTGAATGGCAATGGCGCGGGTTTCGGCGATGACGTCAATGTTGAGCACATCGCGAAAATACGCAAGCTGGCGGGCAACAAGCGCGCTCTCGTTGGTGATGACGTTTCCTATGTAGTAGGGGAGACCGCAGGTAGCCGTGGAGAGGTTGGCTTTCTCCTCGATGATGGTGATTCTGGCAGAAGGATCACAGCGCCGTGCCCGTGCGGCGGCCTTCGCCCCGCAGGCATTACCGCCGATGATGACAATATGCTTCTGACCTGACATAGACTACCTATCAGATGCCCAGCCCGGTGCGGATGTTGACGAAATTAAGCAGGTTTTCCCGGGTTATCATGCCCACGATCTGGCTGTCCTCAAGCACGGGGATCTGGTTGATGTCGTTTTCCGCCATGAGCTGAAAGGCGCGTGAAAGTTCCTCTTCCGGTCTGACCCACTTGAGCCGTTCAAGTGGCGTCATGGCCTCTCTGACGGTGGCGGTTGCCCAGCGGTCGCGCGGGATTGCCCTGACATCGCTCAGTGTCATCAGCCCGATGACCTTATTCCCCGCAATCACCGGGAAGCACCGCCGCCCTGAGGTGAGGATATTCTCATAGACAAGGCGGTCGATGGTGGTCTCGGGTGGTATCATCACGCAATCCCGGGACATGACCTCGCTTGCCCTATGCCCCTTGAGGATGCCCCGCAGGATGACCTGCTGGTAGCTGCCCTGGGCGGCGCTTTCCAGGAACCAGCCGATGAGGGCAAGCCAGATGCCGGAAAACCATTGCCCGGAAAATGCAAGCCAGATACCGCCGAAAATGAAGAGAAAGCCGATGATCCTGCCGATAGCCGAGGCGATCTTCGTAGCACTCCTGAGGTCACGTCGCTGCCACCAGATGATTGACCGCAGGACACGTCCGCCGTCCAGGGGGAAGCCCGGGACGAGGTTAAAGATGCCGAGCACCAGATTGATGTAGCCAAGCCAGTAGGTAATGGCACGGACGAACTGGGCGGCAAAGTTAGCCGTGTTGCCGAAGCCGTAGTAGATGCCGAAAAGTATCCCGCTCAGGACGAGGCTGCTGAGGGGCCCGGCGACTGCCATGCGGAACTCGTCCTGCGGTTTGCTTGGCTCTTCGGTAATCTGGGAGACACCGCCGAACACGAAAAGGGTGATGGAATGTACCGGGATCCCCTGCCGCTGGGAGACAATGCTGTGCATCAGTTCATGGACGAGGACGGAGGCAAAAAAGAGGAGGCTGGTGATGATTCCGGCGGCAATCCGGCTTGTCAGGCTCCAGAAGGGATACACCGCCGGAAAATAGTTCCCGATAAGTGCCCACGAAACGAGGATAAAGATGATGAACCATGAGTAATGAAGACGGATGGGGATGCCGAAAGCCTTGCCGAGATAGATGCCGTTTCTATTCATTGTTCTTGCGACCCCGCTGGTAAATTATGCCAAGATTTTACTCTCTTTCCGGGTGATATTCAATTACCCCGCAGGCGTGGTACATAAAAAAAGAGAAGGGGGCAGAGCAACCCCCTTCTCCTGTTTGACCGGGTTTACCTAGCGGGAAAGCGGGATATCACCCAGATTGATGTCCTTTTCGGTGTTCAGCTTCTCAAAGGTCTTGGTGGCGAAGCCTTTGGCTTCAATCTTGAGGTTATAGGTGCCCACCTCAAGGCCCTCGAACCAGAAATCGCCGAAGCCATCGGTGGTGGCCGTCCGGCTGCGTCCCTTGGAGTCGGTGAGCGTGCATTTGGCACCGATGACCACTTCTTTCTCTACCGGGTCATAGACGGTACCAGCGATAAACTTCTTGGGTATGCGCAGGTAATAAACACGGGGCTTACAGCCGCGCTCTGGTTTAAGGACTTCGGCTTTGGCAATGAGGTCTTTGAGTTCCTCTTCCTCACCGAACTTGATTGCCTCGGTGGGGCAGACATCAACGCAGCGGGGTACCTTCCACTCGCCGCTATCGAGGAGATGGGTGCAGCCGGTGCATTTCTGGGCGATATTGAGGTCTTCGTTGAAGAAGATGGCATCATAGGGGCAGCTGTCCACGCAGGACTTGCAGCCGGTGCACTTCTGTGGGTCAATGATGACGATCCCGTCATCCCGCCGGTAGATGGCATTGATGGGGCATGACTTGATGCAGGGTGCCTCGCGACAGTGCTGGCAGAGGATGGGGATATAATGCATCTTCACCTTGGGCACGGTGCCGCGGATATGCTCGGTAAGCCTCATCCAGAACTGACCAGTATCCGGCTGGGGCTTGGCATAGGGCGTCCAGTCATTGCCGACGTGCTCATCCTTGCAGGCAATCTGGCAGGCATAACAGCCGTTGCAGATGCCGACGTCAATCACGAACGCTTTCATTGGTTATTTTGCCTCCTTACCAATACTTTCGACACAGTCCTCGTCAACGACCCAGGCGTCAAAGCGCAGCCCCGATGCCGGATCATACGGGCGCTTGAAGGCGGCGTCAAAAGCCTCGGGATCCATCTTGCGCCACTCTTCGTAGTCTTTCTCGGTGACCTTCTGGACATCAACGAGGTAACCGCTGGTTGCCTGTCCGACGGCGTTACGCGAGGACACCCCGTAGGGAGCGATGGTATTGATGGCACCGCCGCGGTCAACCCAGCCGGGGATGATCGGATCGTACCGGGCGCCGTGGTCAACGTATGCCACTCCGGGTCTTACCCTCTCCCAGACGCGGGCACCGCAGAGAACGATGCCCCTCTCGTTGAATACCTTGACGATATCGCCATCCTTGATACCGCGCTTTTCGGCATCAACGGGGTTGATCCAGACCGGCTCGTACTTGTAGCCGTCCTTGCCCAGGACCTTGCAGGTGGGGACTTCACGCGTCCAGGAGATATCGTCACCCTGGGCATGCGTGCGCCAGCGACCGTGGTTGGACATGAGCAGGAGCGGGAACATCTTGGCGCGCTCGCTGGAAATCCTCTCGTCGTGGGTCTCGCTCTTCTCGATCCACTTCGGAATCGGCGGTCGCTCTTTATCGTCCGGGAAGTGCTTGGCAAGCCTCTCCGAGGAGAACTCAAGAAGACCGGAAGGTGTCTTGAGCGGGTTCTTCTTGGGGTCTTCGTAAAACTTGCGGAAACCTGGTGGGTCGTTTTCCCAGTCCTTGGCGGTCGGGAAGACGAAGTATTTCTTGTTATAGAACTCTTCCCAGGAGATGAGGTGATGGATTTCCATGTCATCAAAGACCTGTTTCTGCAGGTCGTAGGTGGTCTTGTTCTCGCTGAACTTCTCGCCCAGGCCGAGCTTCTTCGCCACCTCAAGGACAACCTCGTAGTCGCTCTTGGACTCGCCGATCGGATGGATTGCCTGCTCCATGATGGCGATGGAGTGGAAGTTCACCCCTTGGCGGACGTTGGTGACGATGTCCTCAACCTCAAACGTGGTGTTGGAAGGAAGGATGATATCCGCAAGCAGACAGTCGTTCTCAAGCCAGGGGTGCTGGGCAACGACACATTCAATCTTGGGGTTGCGGAAGGCTTCCACCGTCCAGTTGCCGTGGTTCCAGCAGGTGAGCCGGCAGGGGGTGTCCGTCCAGATCATGTGGATTTCGGTGCCGCCCTTTTCCTTATCAATGGGGTAAGTATATTTCACGAACTGGTCTTCGGTGGGTATCTCAATTGCGCCGCTGCCGTAGAAGGTGAGCGGCGGGTTCTCAATCGCCTGCTGGATCCATGTCTTTGGGATGAGCTGTTTACCCCAGGCACGGATCGTCGTGGCAACGGGCTTGGTCAGTCTCTCGCTGAGCTGCGGGTTGAAGAAGCGGGTGCTCCGGAGCCCTTCGGCACGCGGCATGCCGGTATAGGTTATCTGCCACTGGTGCACACCGGGACCGCCGAGCCCCTGCATGCCGAGCAGGATGACCTCGAGCCGCCCCGGCTCATGCGAGAACGGACCGCGTACGTAAGAGCCGCCAAAGTAATGGGCGATGGAAGTTGTCTTCTTTGCCCACTCGCGGGCGAGTGCCTTGATCGTCCACTCGGGAACGCCGCACTTCTTGGATGCCCATTCCGGCGTCTTGGGGATGCCGTCTTCCTTGCCCAGCACGTAGTCGGCGACCTTGTCCATACCGACGGCATGAGTTGCCACGTAGTCCTTTTTATATGTGCCCTCGGTGAGCCAGACGTAGATGATGGCAAGCTGCAGCGCCGCGTCCGTGTTGGGTAGCACCGGGATCCACTTATCTGCATGGACGGCGGCACCGTAGTTCAGGTCGGGGCAGATATATACCGACTTGATACCGATCTCCGACCACCAGTAGCAGAGCCGGCTTGCCATCTGCCCGTCAAAAGCCCAGGGCGTCCTTTCGGGGTCGCAGCCCCAGAAGAGGATCATATCTGCGTTTTCCACGATGTCCTTGAGGAGGTTTGCCGAAGGATCCATCATCCCCTGGATGCCCTGCCCCCAGACGTGCTTGGAACCCCAGTACCAGCCTTCCCAGCTATCCGGGTTCCTTACTTGCTGGGTGAAGCCGCCCATCATATCGAAGAGGCGTCCCGAATGACCGTGCGGGGTGTTGATGGTCTTGCATTCGCCATGCCCATCGCCCTGCACCATAATGGCAAGCGGCCCGTACTGCTTGTGGATGCGCCTGATCTCATTGGCAATAATCGTGGTCGCTTCATCCCAGGAGATCCGGCGGTACTTGCTCTTGCCGCGGTTCTGGGGATTGCGTTCGCCGTTCGGGTCCCAGTCCACACGGATGAGCGGGTACTTGATGCGGTTGGGCGAATAGGCCCTTTTCTTGTAGGCTAGGGAATACGGACCGGGAACTGACTTGAAGAGGGGACGATACGTCTTGCCGTTGCGGGTGACCTTCCAGGGGCGGAATGACTCGGGATCGTATTTCCAGTCGTAGTGGAACGGGCGGATCCGGACGATCTTGCCGTCCTTGACATCAACGGCGCATTCACCACCGCCCCCGAGGAGACCGCCCAAGGCCAGTGCCCGGATGACGGTCTTATCAGGCCTGACGTCAACTTTTTGCGTTTTTGCACTTGCCATGTTCCTCTGCTCTCCTTACCAGAATTTATGGGTACCGCTTTTGTTACGCAAACACACAATCATGCGGGCGATTGGGCGAGAAAAACCGACGTAAATCGCACCGGATGGAAGCTGGATTTTTGCACAGCTATACAAATCTACTATAAGAGCGCGCTCGTTGTCAAGTTTTTGCCTCCGGGCAGGAGAGCCCTTTTTCCAGTTTGTTTCTAGTTTGACGGGGCTACCTTCAAAATGTTAAAAAAGAATTCATAATGGATATGCTATAATTGGTGTAGCGGGACTATAATTAACTATCCGTAAGGTGCGGGAATGAAATCAAACTGGAAGCGCAATATTCTGGTCTATATTATCATCATGCTTGCCGTGGTGCTTCTCTTTTCCTTTTTCATCCCGGGGACGAGCGAGCCCAAAGAGGTGCCGCTGAGCCAGGTCATCAAGATGTCCCAGAACAACGAGATTACGAAGATCGTGGTGGATGATAGCGCGATCCTGGTAACAACGGTTGACGGCAGGCAGCTTAGGACAGCAATTGGCAAGCTGACGATTGTTGACCTGCAGGAACTGGGGCTCAAGCTGCCCGAGGGCGGTTTTGAGATCAAGAGGTCCGGTGGGATCAACTGGGGTAATCTTCTGCTGAACCTGTTGCCCATTGTTGTCTTCGGTCTTCTGCTTTTCTTTCTCTTCAGGCAGGCGCGCGGGGCGAACAATCAGGCGATGAACTTCGGGCGCAGCCGGGCACGTCTTCTTGCCCCCAACCGTGTCAACGTTACCTTCGCGGACGTTGCGGGTGTTGAGGAGGCCAAGCAAGACCTGCAGGAAGTAGTGGAATTCCTCAAGTCCCGCGAGAAATTCCAGGCGCTCGGTGCCCGTATTCCCAAAGGGGTGCTTCTCGTGGGACCGCCCGGTACGGGGAAGACGCTCCTTGCGCGGGCGGTTGCCGGGGAGGCGAACGTCCCCTTCTTCTCTATCAGCGGGAGCGAGTTTGTCGAGATGTTCGTCGGGGTGGGTGCCTCGCGGGTGCGCGACCTTTTTGACCAGGCGAAGCGCAATACGCCGTGTATTGTCTTCATTGATGAGATTGATGCCGTTGGTCGCCAGCGCGGTGCCGGGCTGGGTGGCAGTCACGATGAGCGTGAGCAGACTCTCAACCAGATCCTGGTGGAGATGGACGGGTTCGATACGAACACCAACGTTGTGGTCATCGCGGCGACCAACCGCCCGGACATCCTTGACCCGGCATTGCTGCGCCCGGGAAGGTTTGACCGCCGTGTGATCCTTGATCTTCCCGATATCAACGGCAGGCTTGCCATTCTGAAGGTACATACCCGCGGCAAGCCACTGGAGAAGGACGTTGACCTTGAATTGATCGCCAAGGCCACCGTTGGCTTCAGCGGGGCTGACCTTGCCAACGTCGTCAACGAGGCGGCGATACTTGCGGCGAGGCGCAACAAGAAGACCATCGGCGTCAAGGAATTTGAAGAGTCCATCGACCGGGTAATTGCCGGTCCGGAGCGGAAGAGCCGCAAGATCAGCCCCAAGGAGAAGGAGATCGTCGCCTATCATGAGGCCGGCCATGCCCTGGTCGCCCGGGTGCTTCCCGATGCCGACCCGGTGCACAAGATCTCCATCGTTGCCCGCGGGATGTCGCTGGGGCTGACGAAGCAGCTTCCCGCCGAGGACAGGTACCTCCTCACGCGCAGCCAGGCAAGGGCAATGGTCTGCACGCTCCTTGCGGGTAATGCCGCCGAGGAGCTGGTTTTCAGCGAGGTCTCAAGCGGCTCTGCCGATGATATCAAGCGTGCTACCGCGATGGCACGGCGCATGGTAACGGACCTCGGCATGAGCCCGGTGCTCGGTCCGCGGACCTTCGGTGATAAGCAGGAGCTGATCTTCCTGGGACGTGAGATTTCCGAGCAGCGGGACTATGGCGAGAAGATCGCCGACCTCATCGACCGCGAGATCAACAACGTGATCTGGGAAGCCCATGAGACGGCGCGCCGCATACTCATCCGCAACCGCGCCAAGCTGCATAAGCTTGCCGCGCGCCTGATGGCCCGGGAGACGCTTGAGGGCGAGGAGCTGGAGAAGGTCTTCAATGAGCTCGGTCTTACCCGGCCGAAGCCCCGGGTGAAGAAGACCACGGTCCCCGAGCCGGTAAGGCCGCTGGTAGAGGGTGAGCCGGTTCCGCAGCCCAAGACAGCCCCCGGGGTGCCCCGCCTTGTCCCGGAGCAGAGCCCGGCGGGTAGCGATTAGTCTGCGGAAGACCCGGCAGGTGGGTGGGGCTGTTACGAAGCGGCGCAAGGTACGGGCTAAGTTTACGCCTGCAAAGCGGTTGGTACGTTTTACCCCGTCAGGCCTTCTGGTTCACCACGAATTCGGCAAGGTCGAGAAGGGATTTGCGGCTGGGTAGCCCCGGAAGCGTGCTGAGACCGCGGCAGGCACGGTCACGGAACTCGCGTGCTACCCGGTAACATTCGTCGATAACCCCGGAGTTCAGTACCATCTGGATTGCCTGCGTGGCATATTCCTTATCCCTTGTCTCAAAGAAGAGCCTCACCGGGTTATTGTCCGGGTAGCGCTCAAGGAGAAGCATAGCGGGAAGCGTCAGGGTGCCCTGAACAAGGTCGGAGCCTGCGGGTTTTCCCAGCGCTTCCGGAGTGCTGGTAAAGTCAAGGATGTCGTCAACGATCTGGAAGGCGATGCCCAGATTATCGCCGTAGTCTCTCATGATGCTTATTCCTTCCTCGGAAGCCTGCCCGAGGATGGCACCGGCCTGGGTGGAAAGGGAAAAGAGCGAGCCGGTTTTCCCGTAGATGCGCCTGAAGTAGTCATCGCGTGTCTGGTCGGGATTGTAAGCAAAGCGGAACTGGATAATTTCGCCGCGCGATATCGTGGCAAGCGTCTGGGAAAAGAGCTTGATGACGCGGGGATGCCTCGTCTCGGCAACGAACTCTCCGGCCTTGGCGAAGAGATAGTCGCCCATGAGGATGGCCAGCTCATCTCCCCAGAGGCTGTTGATGGTTGCCCGCCCCCGTCTTGTCGGTGCCTTGTCAATCACATCATCATGGACGAGCGTGGCGGTATGCATCAACTCCACGGATACTGCCGCCGGGAGGTGGTAACCCATATCATATTTGAAGGTCCTGCCAGTCAGCAAGGTGAGCGCCGGGCGGATGGCCTTGCCCATGCCCTGGGTGATGTGGACAAGCTGCCGGGCAAGCCATTCGTAGTCTGCATCTTTCCCGAGGGACCTTATCGTTTCCCTGACGAGGTTCAGGTCTTCTCTGACCGGGGCATAGATCTGATCAAGCTCCAATGCGTGCTGTCTCCTCTTCAATAATGCGTTCGTCCAGCTTCCGGAAAAGCGGTTTGGGCTCCATCAGGCGTTGCCCCGCCGGCAGTTCCTGCCACTTCCAGCCCGAGCTTTCAATCCTGCCCGTGTAGCCCAGGTACTCGTGCACTTTCTGGGAGCTGAACGGCAGGAACGGGTAGAGGATGTTCTTGAGCTGAGCAATGACGCTCAGTGCGGTGTGGAGGGAACCGGCGGCTTCGGCGCGGTCTTCCCTGATCTTTTTCCAGGGTACCCGCTCATCGAGATAGCGGTTGGCGGCATGGGCCAGTGCCATGGCATCCTTGATGGCGTCCTTGAAATGGCATCTCTCAAGGTGTCCGCCCACCGTCTCCATCGTTTCTTCAGCCGTTTTCAGGAGTTTGCGGCTTGATTCACCGGGATCCCGGGCTTCGGGAACCTTGCCGTCGAAGTTCCTGTAGGTAAAGGAAAGCACCCTGTGGACGAGGTTACCGTAGGTTGCCACAAGCTCATCGTTGTTGCGGCGGACGAACTCGCGCCATGAAAAATCGGTGTCGCTGCTCTCCGGCATATTGATGGAAAGCATATAGCGCAGGGGGTCGGGCTCGTAGCGGGAAAGATAGTCCGGCACCCATACCGCCCAGTTGTGGCTTTTGGAGCCTTTCCTGCTTTCAATGGTGAGGAACTCATTGGCGGGGACATCGTAGGGCAGATTGAGCCCGCCGTAGCCCATGAGCTCTGCTGGCCAGTTTATGGTGTGGAAGACGATGTTGTCCTTGCCGATGAAGTAGTACGTTTTTGCCCGTGGGTCAACGAAAAAGTCCTGCCACCTGTTCTCATCTTTGGCTACTTCCTTTGCCCACTGTTTGGCGGCGGAAAGGTAGCCGATGATGTTTTCAAACCAAACGTAAAAACGCTTGTTTTCAAAACCCGGTTCCGGCACCTTCACTCCCCATTCGATATCCCGGGTGATGGCGCGGTCCTTCAGGCCCTCTTCCAGGAAGCCGATCGTGAAATTGCGCACGTTGGCACGCCAGTGCTCCTGTTTCTTCACCCATTCCAGCAGCCGGTCACCAAAGGCGCTGAGTTTGAAGAAGAAATGTTCCGTATCGCGGAACTGCGGTGCTGACCTGCAGGTGCGGCAGCGTGGGTCTTTAAGCTCAATGGCGTTGAGTGGCTTGCCGCACTGCTCGCACTCATCACCCCGCGCCCCTTTATCCCCGCAGTGGGGGCATGTCCCTTCGACATAGCGGTCGGGCAGGAACCGGGCGCACCTGGGACAGTAAGGCTGCTGGGTGGTCGCCTTGTAGATATAGCCGTTTTCCTTGAGCCGGCGGAAAATATCCTGGGTTACCGCGGCGTGGTTGGCGGTGCCGGTTGTCGTGTACAGGTCCCACGAGATACCCAGCCCTTCCCATGCCCTGAGAAAGGCCTGATGGTCCTTTTCCGCCACCGCCTGTGGCGTGGTGTTTTCCTGCTCGGCGCGGATGGTGATCGGTGTGCCGTGCAGGTCAGAGCCGGAGACCATGAGCACGTTGTTCCCCTTGAGGCGGTGGTAGCGGGCAAAGATGTCAGCCGGCAGGTAAGCCCCGGCGACATGGCCCAGATGCAGGTAGCCGTTGGCATACGGCCAGGCAACCCCGATGAATATCCTTTCACTCATATCGCTTGCAAGCCCCGTTTCTCTACCATCTGAGGCGTATTTTACTTATCAGACAGGAAGGTAAGTATCTTTTCCCCTTTTTCGTCCTTATAACGGGCGTAACCCTTCTTGAGACAGCAGTCAACGCAGTAGCGGCGGGTCTCGCCAGCATCGTCTTCAACGCCGTCCTTTTCGTCAACTGCCAGATATCGGTCGGGATAGGGAATGGTTTTCCCGCACCCGTCGCATTTTACCTCGCCTAGTGATATGCAGCCACGACGCATATTTCCGCTCCTTTCCCCGCTGCCCTATGCCGCGGTTTTCCTGCCGAGCCTGAGCCACGCAGCATAGAGTTCCTTCTTGGGTATATCTGTATCGGCAGCAACGGCTGCCACAGCCTCCTTCGCCTTTGCCCCGCTGAGGTACAGCCGGCGCAGGCGGTCTTCTATTTCACCGGTAATCCGGGGTTTTTCAGTTGTGCGCCTGCCCTCGATGACGAGGGTGAATTCGCCGCGCGGTCTGGAGAAATGGGCGATTGCCTCGCTTACCGTGCCGCGGAAGACCTCTTCATGCATCTTGGTCAGCTCCCGTCCCACGGCAAGATGACGGTCACCCAGCGTGGCCAGGATGTCCCTGAGGGAAGCGGTGAGGCGGCGTGGTGCTTCAAGGGCGATGATGGTTGCCCTTTCTGCGGCAAGCGAGCTGAGGAATTTCCTGCGGGCGGCCGGCCGGTTCGGTAAGAAGCCGACGAAGGTGAACCTGTCGGTCGGTAGCCCTGAGACCGCAAGTGCCGTAGTTACCGCCGAAGGACCGGGCACGGGCACCACGTTGATGCCCCGCTGTATGGCGGCCCTGATGAGCTCGTAGCCGGGGTCGGAGATGCCGGGCATTCCTGCCTCGGTGACCAGGGCGATATCCACTTCCTTCAGCTTCTCAAGGAGGTAATCGAGCTTCATGAGTTTATTGTGTTCCCAGTAGCTGGTAAGCGGTGTCATGATCTTATAGTGGCTGAGCAGCCGCCTCGTCTTACGGGTATCCTCGGTGGCGATGAGCTTCACCTTCTGCAGCACGTCAAGTGCCCTGAGCGTAATATCCGCAAGGTTGCCAATCGGTGTTGCGACAACGTAAAGGGCCGGCATTGCAGAGACCTAACATTAAAATTATAAGACCTGACGAGTGTGCCTGTCCACCTCGTGGGTTATTTGTATCTGGTTAGTTTTCGCGTTTATATATTTACATTGTTTCCCCCTCTACCGGCCTTTACCGGTATCTCTGGCCGGATGGGGATAAAGTAGGAGTATGCACCGGGGTGCGGGTAACCAAAAACGGGCAAAGCTGATACGGAGGCAAAGCGCACCCCGTGCCGTGAACCGGGTGCGGGGAAGAGCTTTTTCACTCAAATTCGGCGTTGAAGATGGCCATGAAGATGATAATTGCCAGACCGAAGATGGCAAATGTCCCGAAGGTGATGTTGGCAATCACCCACAGGTCAGTCCCCGCGGCAAGGTTGACATTGGTGTAGAAAAGCCCGATGCCGCCCGAAATAAGAAAGAGCAAGGCAAGGATAAGAAAGAATATAAGCATAAGCTCATCCCGAACCAGCCACCGATTATATAAGGTCATGTCTGGTTTGTCAAATAGGGCACAGTTTTTCTATAATTGTAGCTAACAGGTGCAGGGGAAGCACTGGTGTTTTGCCTTTCCTTGCGCCCCGTCAGAGCTTTCTGTTATAATTGAGGTCACATATGTGCAGCAACAAAGAGACCCCGGCATTCAAAGAGTTACGTCGTGCTTACGGTTTTGACGAAGTCGCGATCGTCCCCGGAGATGTTACCCTGAATCCCGACCAGACCAGCACCGAGTTCCAGATCGGCAGTTTCAAGTTTGCGATCCCCTTCATCGCCGCGGCGATGGACTCGGTGGTGGATGTGAAGATGGCAATTCTGATGCACAAGCTCGGTGGGCTTGCCGTCCTCAATCTCGATGGCATCCATGCCCGTTACGAGAACCCCGATGAGGTCTTGGACAGGATTGCCAGGGCATCGGATGGTGAGGTGACCGCCCTTCTCCAGAAGATCTATCAGGAGCCGATCAAGGAAAACCTCGTCGGCGACAGGGTGAGGGCGATCAAGGCGGCGGGGGCCATCTGTGCGGTATCACTTGTGCCCGCGAATACCAAGCGTCTCGCCCCCGTCGTGGTCGAGGCTGGCTGTGATATCC
>JAOAEN010000129.1 GCA_026416775.1 Dehalococcoidales bacterium | reverse complement strand
TATAGTATCCTCTCGGTGACGGGTGTCTTGCCGGCATCGATATGGGCGATGATACCTATATTTCTTATGTCCTCAAGCGGAAATTCCCGGGAAACCATCTTCCCCCCCGCCGTCATCGGTCTGGACGTCTTGATGCTGTGTGTGATCAACTTCCCCTAGCCCCTTCCCTTACCATCGATAGTGGGCAAAGGCACGGTTCGCCTCTGCCATCTTGTGCGTATCTTCACGTTTCTTGATCGTCGCGCCCTGGTTCTGGAAAGCCTCTGCCAGCTCCTCGGCAAGCTTTTCCATCATCGGCTTGCCCTTGCGGGCACGTGCCGACTGGACGAGCCAGGTGAGCGCCAGGAAGAGCCCGCGCTCCGGTGGTACCTCCACGGGTACCTGATAGGTCGCCCCGCCCACACGCCTCGGCTTTACCTGAAGGAGGGGCGTGGCATTCTTCACTGCCTGCTCCAGGGCAGATAGCGGGTCCTTGTTGACAAGCTGCCCCAGCTTTTCCAGAGAACCGTAAACGATTTTTTCGGCGGTGCGCTTCTTGCCACGCTGCATCACCTTGCCCACCAGACGGGCAACAAGTGTGCTCTGGTACTTTGGGTCGGGCTTGACTTCTCTTCTAATCGGTCTGGCTCTTCTTGGCATGGCTTACCTCAAACTAGGCAGCTTTCTCCTCTGTCTTTTCCTTGGCCTTCTTCGCGCCGTATTTGCTCCGCCCCTGCTTACGGTTGGCAACTCCGGTGGTGTCAAGGGCGCCGCGGATAATGTGGTAGCGCACGCCGGGGAGGTCCGGGACACGCCCACCGCGGATGAGGACGACCGAGTGTTCCTGCAGCTCGTGCCCCTCGCCGGGGATATAGGCGATCACCTCGACACGGTTGGTCAGCCTCACCTTGGCGATCTTACGCAGGGCGGAGTTCGGCTTCTTGGGGGTGGTCGTCTTGACCTGAAGGCAGACGCCACGCTTCTGCGGAGCGGGCTTACCCATGGTGACACGGTTCTTCAGGGCATTATACATGAAAGCCAGCGCCGGAGTTTTCCTTCTCCTGATGCGCTTCTGCCGCCCCTTGCGAACAAGCTGGTTGATCGTTGGCATAGCCTTTTTGCTCCCCCCATACAATTACAATGGATGAGCCTCGGCTCATCCATTCCAGAATTCTCTAGCGATAAACTGAGTAGGTACTGACTCAGCTTATCTGCTATGGTGAACCCTGAACACTAAACATTAACTTTACCATACGGTCAATGCCCCTGTCAACACCTTTGGAAACGAAGATGGGTATTTCCCCGTGAAGTATTTTTGCCCACTACTTGTTTTAATGAAACGGATGTGCTATCATCGGGGGTGAGGTGAGGGATGACAACCGACAGGCAGAAAGCGCTGGAACTGGCAATCGGGCAGATTGAAAAGCGGTTCGGCAAGGGCTCCATCATGAAGCTGGGGAGCCCCAGCGGGCTACCGCCGATTGAAGTGATTCCCACCGGTTCGCTGGCTCTGGACCTGGCGCTGGGCATTGGGGGGATTCCACGGGGGCGGATTACCGAGATCTTCGGCCCCGAGTCCTCGGGCAAGACGACCCTTGCCCAGCACATCATCGCCGAGGCGCAGAAAAGGGGCGGTACGGCCGCCTACATTGATGCGGAACATGCCCTTGACCCTTCTTATGCCGCCAGTTGTGGTGTGAATACCAATGAGCTTTTCATCTCGCAGCCGGATACCGGAGAGCAGGCGCTGGAGATCACCGAGCATCTGGTGCGGAGCAGTGCCATTGACGTTATCGTGATTGATAGCGTGGCGGCCCTCGTCCCGCGGGCAGAGATTGAGGGGGACATGGGTGACCCGCAGATGGGGCTTCAGGCGCGCCTGATGTCCCAGGCACTGCGCAAGCTTGCCGCGGCGATCGGACGCTCCGGCACTGCCGTTGTCTTCATTAACCAGCTGCGGGAGAAGGTGGGCGTCGTCTTCGGGAACCCTGAGGTGACTACCGGCGGCAGGGCGCTGAAGTTTTACAGCTCCGTCCGGATTGAATTGAGACGGACAGAGACGATCAAGCGGGGTAATGAGGCCGTAGGTAGCCGCATCAAGGCGAAGGTGGTGAAGAACAAGGTTGCCCCTCCTTTCCGTGTTGCCGAGTTTGATATCATGTTCGTCCACGGCATCAGTCAGGAGGGGAACATTCTTGATCTTGGTCTGGAGCTGGGGCTGGTTGCCAAGGCCGGAGCTTTCTTTTCCTACGGGGAAACGCGCCTCGGACAGGGAAGGGAGGCTGCCAAGCAGTATCTCAAGGAGAACCCGGCACTCGCCCGGGAAATTGAGGAAAAGATCAGAGCCTCAGCTACCGCCAGCCGTATTATGATCGCAAGCGACGATTGAAAACAGGATTAAATAATTAGGATTAACGGTGGCACAGAGGCTGGGGCTTTGGGCTTCAGCCTTTTATGTTTGCTGAGATGGCAAGAATAACGGGACTTGTGAGTAAAAGGGGGCAGTGGGTGGAGGTGCTGGTTGACGGCCGGCCGGCGTGGAAGCTGCCGGTGGCGGCGGTAGTGCGGGAAGGTGTTAAGGAGGGGCAGGAGCTTACCGAGGAACGGGCAAGCAGGCTGGCAGTCCTTGAGCGCTATGAGCAGTGCCTCAGACGTGCCCTGCATCTCCTGAGCTACCGGCCGCGCAGTGAGGCGGAGGTGAGGGAGCGTCTTCTGAGGCACGGTTTTGACGGGGACACGGTGACGAGTGTGCTTGGCAGGTTAAGGGAGGAAGGGCTTCTGGACGATCTTACTTTTGCCCGGTTCTGGAAGGAAAACCGCGAGGTCTTTCGCCCCTGCGGCCGCCGTAAGACGGCGCTTGAACTACGCCGCAAGGGCATAAGCGATGAGATTATCAAAGAGGTGACCGCGGATATTGACGAGGATGCCAACGCCTATAACGCTGCCCTGTCAAGGGCAAAAAAACTGCCGCTTGATGACTACCAGCTTTTCCGCCGCAGACTCGGTGGTTATCTTGCAAGGCGCGGTTTTGGCTACGGAGTGATCGACGGGGTGGTTGCCAGGCTCTGGAAGGAGTTGACCGGCCACGGTACAGATAATAATTAAGGAAGGTGAGCGAAGATGGTTGTTGACATAATGCTGTCAATCTACAGCCTGATCATCGGGCTTGTTTTCGGTGGTCTGGCGGTTTTCTTCACGCTGCGCATTGCCTTTAACCGCCGGCTGCGCATTGCCGAGAGGAAAGCGGCAAGGATGGTTGCCGAGGCGCGTACCGAGGCAAAGGATATCCTGCAGCAGGCGCAGGAGGAAGCCAAGCGTATCAAGGCGCAGGCCGAGGCGGAGTACCGCGAAAGGCGCGTTGAATTACAGCGCGAGCAGAACCGCCTGAACCAGAAGAGCGAGGTGCTTGACCGCAAGCTTGAGGCGGTGGAACAGCGCGAGCGCAATCTTGCCGGCAAGGAGAGGGAGATCGAGTCCATCCGCACCGAGGTTGCCGAACTCAGGGAAAAGCAGCTCAAGCAGCTTGAGGTGATTTCCGGCATGTCCAGCGCCGAGGCGAAGAAGATGTTGCTTGAGGCGGTGGAATCCGAGATGCAGCAGGAGACATCGCGGCGCCTGCGCCAGTGGGAGGCGAAGCTGCGTGAGGAAGCGAATGAGAGGTCGAGGGATATCCTTGCTCAGGCAATCCAGCGCAGTGCTTCCGAGATCGTGGCGGAGACCACGGTATCCGTGGTGCCCCTGCCCAGTGATGAGATGAAGGGCAGGCTCATCGGGCGTGAGGGACGCAACATCCGGGCGCTTGAACAGGCCACCGGTGTTGACCTCATCATTGATGACCCCCCGGAAGCCGTCACGCTTTCCAGTTTTGACCCGGTGCGGCGTGAAGTTGCCCGGATTGCGCTGAACCGCCTCATCACAGACGGGCGCATCCATCCCTGTCTCTTATACACATCT
>JAOAEN010000128.1 GCA_026416775.1 Dehalococcoidales bacterium | reverse complement strand
CATCGGGGCACGCCATTTTGACAGGTTGCTCATGGAGCTGCGGCGTCTGCCGGCAAAGGTGCAGGAAGTGCTTGAAGCCGAGGATGCGGTGGCAGGCGTGGCAAAGCAGATCGCCCGCTATGACGACGTCTTTTACGTCGGACGGGGGATAAACTATCCCGTTGCCCTTGAGGGGGCGCTCAAGCTCAAGGAGATATCCTATATCCACGCCGAGGGCTATGCTTCCGGAGAACTCAAGCACGGGCCGTATGCCCTTCTGGGAAGCCATGCCGCGGCGGTGGCCATCGCCGCACCGGACGCCACCTACGAGGCCCTCACCACGAGCATCAAGGAGATCAAGGCGAGGAAGTCCCCGGTGCTTGCGCTGGCCGTGCAGGACGACGATGTCATGCCCCAGCTTGCCGATTTCATCATCTACGTGCCCCGCACCGACCCCCTGTTTTCCCCCGTGGTGAACACGGTGGCACTCCAGCTCCTCGCCTACTACGTGGCAAAGGAGCGTAACTGCCCCATTGACTTTCCCCGTAACCTTGCCAAGACTCTCACCGTAGAATAGGACGCGGCTATTACCATGCCGGTCTCCCGCAACCTTGCTTTCAGGGGCTGGTGTTTGCCCCGGCTCCGCACCATGTTCCGGATAAGGACGTAGAAAAAACCACGGCCGTTTATCGCCGGGGGGAGAGCTAAAGGTCTAGGGAGGAAAAGCGGGTACAGTCGGAAAATTCCCGGTTCACGGCCGGGATAATTGTGCTAAAATGTCTGCGGGATGACGAACATTAAGGTTATTGCCACCAACCGGAAGGCCTACCACAACTACCACATCGGCGAGAGCGTTGAGGCGGGGATTGCCCTGACGGGGTCGGAGATCAAGTCCGTGAGGGCGGGGAGGGTGAGCCTCGGGGATGCGTATGTGGAGCCCAGGAACGGTGAGCTCTGGCTTGTCAATGCCCACATCGCCCGCTACGAGGCAGCAAGCCATACGTCCCATGAGCCCACGCGCCCCCGCAAGCTGCTTCTGCACCGCAAGGAGATCGATAGCCTCTCAAGCCGTGTGGCGGAAAAGGGGCTTACCCTTGTGCCCATCAGGATGTACCTCAAGGGGCATCTGGCAAAGGTGGAAATCGCTCTGGCAAGGGGGAAAAAACTTTTTGACAAGCGCGAGGCAATTACCCGTCGTGAGGTGGAGAGGGAGCTGGCAAGGACCTGGAAAAAGCGGTAAAATATTAACGGTGGGGGCTTCGTGACCGGAGCTTGTACGTTAAAAATCTAAAGCGTGTCGCGTTTTGCGGGGACGCGCGGGTTCGACAGGGGAAGTGCGCTCAAGGATTGCAGGCTGAGGTGCCATCGCCTCATTAAACAGGTGGCAAAAAATAAGTGCCGAACCAGTAATGGTTGCAGCCTAACTAGCTTAGGTTGCCGTCCATCCTGACCCCTCCCCGGCGGGTCGGGAATGGGCGCCGCAAAGTCGGGGTGCCACTGTCTGGTGCCGGGACAGGCAGTGTAAGACCAACCGGCTGGCCCGGCTGGACCCCGTCAGCTGGGGAAAACCGGGCGAGATTTGAATAGCTGACTAAGCCTGTAGTAAATCCTGGGTAGCTTCTTCTGGACGGGGAGTTCAACTCTCCCCCGTCTCCACCAGAAAATCGCCGGGCTCAGGAAAGAAACTGGGCCCGTTTTCTTTTTTGCGGCGGTCTTATGCGGTGCGGGAAAGCGAACCTCGGTTTCTCCTCTCCCCGGGGCAAAACTGGCAATTCGCCGGGCAGGGTGCTAGAATTTTGATAATCTGTTGAGAAGAGTTGGCACGGAGGTTTCCCTGATGGAAAAAATTCCCAATATCGGTCCGCTGGTGATGGAAAGGACGGGGCTCAGGCGCAACCAGCTTGCCGGTGAGGTTGCCGTGGTGACCGGCGGGGCGGGTAACGTGGGGCTGGGGGTTGCCCGGAGTCTTGCCTGGCTCGGGGTGAAGGTGGTAATTGCCGATATCACCCCTGATTTTGGCAGGGCGGCGGAAGACCTCATTAACGGCGAGAGTGGCCCGGGCATGGCGCTTTTCGTGGAGACCGATGTTTCCAGTGAGGCTTCCATGAAGGAGATGGCAAAGAAGGCATTTGATGCCTTCGGCAAGGTGGATATCCTCATCAACAACGCCATGATCATGTCCATGGGCGCACCCATTCTCAAGTCTACCGTAGAGCAGCTTGACAAACAGTACGAGGTGGCTGCCCGCGGGACGTTCCTCGGTATCCAGCTCTTTGTCCCGCCGATGGTGGAGCGCCGTCACGGTGTGGTGACCTACATGACCACCGCCTTCCGTTTCCCGGTCGGCCCCAGCAACTACTGCGCGGCAAAGGCTGCGGGTACCTCCATCATGATGTCGCTTGCGGCAGAGCTGGGCCCGGTGGAGAAGAGCGGGGTTTCCGTTTTCACCTTCCTGCCGGCGGGAGTCGGGTTTCCGCGCAGTGCCCGCCCGTTGCCTCCGGACTTCCCGAAGAACTTCAAGATGCCGAGCATGCCCGGCTACGATGGTAACATCCCGCCGGAACATGCCGGGGCGGCAATGTGCTACTGCATCAGCCGGGCAAAAGAGCTTCACGGTTCGGGAATAACCATCATGCAGGCACTGCGGCAGATGGACTGGCAGTTCCCCAGGCCGGAAACGGTGCCTCAGTTTGATTTCCAGCGCATCGACGAACTTGTGCTCTCGCTTATCTTCGGCTACATGGGTGCCGGGTTCCCCGACCCGAAGGTGCCGCTCGTGCCGATACACCGCGGCAGCAGCGCGGGCCTCCGTCAGCCGCCTACGTAGGAGACTGTGCAAGCATTAACGGGGCGGGCAGTGACGGGTCTCCCGCACTGTCTGTGTGCGGTGTGTCCTCGGGAAAGAGCGCAAGCTGTCTCTCGTGCTCGAGCAGGCCACTGACATGGATGAAGGGCAGGGCGCGGCCGACGGTTACTCCGAGCCTCCTGAGCTGTGCGACCGACGCGATGCGACTTTCCCGCCTTGCCGTGATTATTCTTTTTGCCGTCGCCGGTCCGATGCCCGGCACACGGATGAGCTCCCCGTAGCCCGCCCGGTTGACATCAACCGGGAACCGCCACGGTTGCCTTCGGGCAAGTGCAAGCTTCGGGTCGCTCTCCAGGGGGAGGTTCCCGTTTTCGTCAAGGGCACGGAGGACTTCATCCGGGGGAAACCCGTACTCGCGGATAAGCCAGTCTGCCTGGTAGAGGCGGTGCTCGCGTAGAGGTGGGGCGGGCGGAATCCCCTCGGAAGGGGAATCTGCCACCGGTCTGAAGGCGGAAAAATAGACCCGTTTCAACCGCATGTCCCTGTAAAGGGAAACGGCAGTAGCGAGGATGTCCCGGTCGGTCTCCCCGGCGGCGCCAACGACAAACTGTGTTGTCTGGCCCGAGGGCACGAGGTTCTCCTGCCGGCTGATGATCTCCTTCACCCGTTCCATGCGCCTGAGGATATCCCCGAGCAGGTCTTTGCGACGGCTGAGCCGGGCAAGGTGCTCTTTCGTGGGTGCCTCCATATTGATGGAAACGCGGCTTGCCAGCCGGCAGGCTTCCTCAACGCAGTCATAGCCTGCCCCCGGCAGGATCTTGAGGTGGATGTAGCCGCTGAACCCGCGCTTGCGGCGCAGGATTTCCGCCGTTTTCAGCATCGCTTCCATCGTGCGGCTGGCATCCACACCGATCCCCGAGCTCAGGAAAAGCCCCCGGGCAAGCCGCCTTTCGTACATCTCAAGAAAGAGACGGGCAAGTTCTTCCGGGGCAAAAGAGGTGCGCGGTATGTCACGGCCCGCCTGATGGGCGCAGTAGATGCAGTCATTAACGCAGACATTGGTGAGGAGCACCTTGAAGAGGCTGACCGTTCCGCCCCCGGGCAGGCGGGCGCGGTAGAGGAAGCGGTGCGGCGAAACGGCGGCACGCATGCCCCCGCAACCGCAGAGGTCAAGGTCGGCGG
>JAOAEN010000127.1 GCA_026416775.1 Dehalococcoidales bacterium | reverse complement strand
GATCAGGAACAGCGCCGATGTGGCAAAAGCCATCGCTCTCGGGGCGGATGCGGTCTACATCGGCACGGCGGCGCTCGTTGCCCTCGGCTGCACCGTCTGCCAGCAGTGCCACACAGGCAGGTGTGCCTGGGGCATCAGCACCACGGACTTAAGGCTCAGCAAGCGCATCAACCCCGATATCGGGGCGCGCCGGCTCACCAACCTGCTGCGGGGCTGGAGTCTGGAGCTAAAGGATATCCTCGGCGGGCTGGGTATCAACGCCATAGAAAGCCTGCGCGGTAACCGCCTGCACCTAAGGGCGGTCGGGCTTACCGAGCGCGAGCTTGAAATTCTGGGAGTAAGAATGGCAGGGAGCTAGCAATGGACGGGCATAACAGCGTTTCGGATACGGTCATGATAGAGGCAGACGGCATGCACTTCCGCGACCTCAATGCCCGCATCAGGGCAGCCGCAGCCGCCGGGGCGCGCAAAATCATCCTCAGCAGCGTCTGCGGGCAGCGCTACCTCGGTACCGGGATAAGCCGGGATATGGAGATTGAAATCCACGGCACCCCGGGTAACGACCTCGGGGCTTTTATGAACGGGCCGAAAATTACCGTGTTCGGCAACGCCCAGGACGGCTGTGGCAACACCATGAACCGGGGGGCAATCATCATCCACGGGCATGCCGGAGATGTCCTGGGGCTGGCGGCGCGGGGCGGGAAAATCCTCGTTCAGGGTGGAGTCGGCTACCGCGCCGGTATCCACATGAAGGAATACCAGGAGAAAAAACCGGTGGTGGTCATCGGCGGTACCGCCCAGGACTTCCTCGGCGAATACATGGCAGGGGGAATCATCATCCTGCTGGGGCTCACCCTGAACGGGGGCGAGGCCCACAGGGCGAGATTCATCGGCACCGGCATGCACGGCGGTGTCATCTACGTGAGGGGGAAGGTCGGGGAATTTCAGGTGGGCAGAGAGGTCGGCATGGCATCTCCGGGGGAAGAAGATCTTGCCATCATCAAGCGGCACGTTGAGGAATTCGCCGCCTGCTTCGGTTATGACGCGCAGAAGATACTGGCACACGACTTTGTGAAGCTCTTCCCGCGCTACCTGAGGCCCTACGGAAGGCTCTACGCCTACTGAGGGCTTCCCGGCGAGAAAAGTTGGAGGAACAGACATGGCGGACATCCTGTGGATTGGCAAGAACGGTCTGGCCGACCAGCTCACCTCGCTGCTGACGGGCGGCAGGCTTCATCTGGTTGAAGACGCTTCCGAGACCGAAATCCTTCCGTCAGGGGGACGGCACTTCCAGGTGATCGTCCTTGAGGCGGGCAGGGTGCCAGAGGCGGCGGGGCTCGTCAGGCAGGTCATCTCGGCAAGACATGTGCCCGTCATCGCCATCGTTGAGCGGGAGGACCTGGCGAGGCATACCGCTGAACTTGAGACCGCTGATGATTTTGTTGCCGTGCCTCCTTACGACCCGCGCGAGCTTGCAGTCCGGATAAGACGGCTCCTCAACGAAACGGAAAACACGCAAGCCCCCGGGCAGATCAGGTGCGGCGATCTGGTCATCGACACGCTGCGCTGCGAGGTGACAGTCTCCGGCAGGCAGGTGGAGCTTACCTTCCGTGAATACATGCTCCTCAAGTTTCTCGCGCAGAATCCGGGCACAGTACACACCCGCCAGGCCCTGCTGGACAAGGTCTGGGGATATGACTACTACGGCGGCGACCGGACGGTGGATGTCCATATCAGACGGCTGCGCAGCAAGCTGGAAAGCACCGGGCAAAGTTTCATTGAGACCGTCCGCAACATCGGTTACCGCTTCAAAGACAATACGCAGGCCTCCCCGTAACTCCGATTTAACAGTCCTGTAATCTGGCGGAAACATTCCTTCCCTAGAATGGTGGTATCAGACAGAATACGGGAGGGAAAAAGTATGAATGTCAATACCGGTGATACTGCCTGGATACTCATCTCCACGGCGCTGGTCATGCTGATGACCCCGGGCCTTGCCCTCTTCTACGGGGGCATGGTGCGGCGCAAGAACCTCATCTCCACCATCATGATGAGCTTCGTTATGCTGGCGCTGATCGGGGTGCTCTGGGTAATCTACGGATACAGCCTGAGCTTCGGTCCGGACTGGGGCGGCGTCATCGGCAAGCTGAGCTGGTTCGGGCTGCGAGGAGTAGGCGAGGCCCCATCGGAGACCTATGCCACCACCGTGCCGCACCTGGCCTTTGCCATGTTCCAGGGGATGTTTGCCATTATCACGGTGGCCCTTTTCACGGGTGCGGTGGTGGAAAGGATAAAGTTCAGCGCCCTGATTTTCTTTTCGGTGCTGTGGTTCACGCTGGTCTACTGCCCGGTTGCGCACTGGGTCTGGGCACAGAACGGCTGGCTATACCGCATCGGCGCCCTTGATTTTGCCGGGGGCACGGTGGTCCACATCAATGCCGGTGCCGCCGCACTGGCACTGGCCTGGCTCCTGGGCCCGCGGCGGGGCTACCTTGAGAAGGAGCCGATGGAGGCAAACTCCATCCCGCTTGTGATGATCGGGGCATCGCTGCTCTGGTTTGGCTGGTTCGGTTTCAATGCCGGCAGCGCCCTCACCTCGGGCGGGCTTGCCGCCAGTGCCTTCGTCACCACCAATACCGCGGCGGCAGCGGCAGGGCTCACCTGGATGATCCTCGGCTGGATACACCGCCGCCCGTCGCTGCAGGGAATTGCCACCGGGGCGGTGGTCGGTCTTGTGGCGATCACGCCGGCGGCGGGCTTCGTCAGCCCGATCATGGCACTGCCGATAGGCATCATCGCCGCGATATTGAGCTACTACGCCATGCTCTTCAGGGCCAGCAAGATGGGGATCGATGAGTCCCTTGACGTCTGGGCATGCCACGGGATCGGGGGCACCTGGGGGGCACTGGCAACCGGCATCTTTGCCCAGCTTGCGGTGAACGCCGCAGGGGCGGACGGGCTTATCTCCGGCAATGCCATGCAGCTTGTCCGCCAGCTCCTCGCAGTGGCGGTCGTCTGGGTCTTCAGCTTCGGCATGACGTGGATACTTGGCAAGCTGGTGGACAGGCTCATCGGGCTGCGGGTAAGCCCGGTTGAAGAGACCGTCGGGCTGGATATCTCCCAGCACGGTGAAAAAGCATACGGAGGCCTGCGATGAAAAAGATCGAAGCGATCATCAGGGAGGAAAAACTCGGCGCGGTCCGGAAAGTGCTGGAAGAAAGTGGTTACTATGGCATGACCGTAACCGAGGTCAGCGGTCATGGCCGGGAAGGAGGTCTAACACTGCAATGGCGTGCTGGCGAGTACAGGGTTGACTACCTGCCCAAGCTGAAAATTGAGCTGGTTGTCCTTGACGAAGACGTCCCCCGCATGATCAACGCCATCGTCGGGGCCGCCCGCACCGGGGCGATGGGGGACGGAAAGATCTTCGTCATCCCGGTGGAAAACGCGGTGCGCATCCGCACCGGTGACGAAGGGGTAAACGCCGTATAGGCATCGAATCTGAAATAGAAAGAGGAGGCAAAAAATGGAGAGCAAAAGCAGAGAAGAAAGCAAGCAGTATGTCCTGAAGATGGCAAAGCAGCATGACGTGAAGTTTGTACGGCTGTGGTTTACCGACATCCTTGGCATGCTCAAGAGCTTTGCCATTCCCGTGGAGGAGCTGGAAAAGGCGCTGGATGAGGGCGTCGGCTTCGACGGTTCCTCAATCCAAGGGTTTGCCCGCATCGACGAAAGCGATATGGTCGCCATGCCCGACCCCGATACATTCTGCCTTCTTCCGTGGCGCCCCAGGGAGCACAGCGCGGTTGCCCGCATGTTCTGCGATATCCTGACTCCGGACGGAAAGCCGTTTGAGGGCGATCCGCGCTATATCCTTAAGAAGAACCTCAAGCGCGCGCAGGACATGGGCTACACTTACTACGTGGGGCCGGAGCTTGAGTACTTCTACTTCAAGGACGCGTCCTGCAC
>JAOAEN010000126.1 GCA_026416775.1 Dehalococcoidales bacterium | reverse complement strand
TGGGGCGGGGGCGTGCCATCGTGGAGAGGATAAGGCAGGGAATGGAGGATGAACTGGCGCGCCAGAAGGTCCCGGCGGGAAACTCGCAGCGTCTCAGCCCCGATTTCTCGGAGCTTTCCGCCCGAGAGAAGATCCAGCATGCGGTGAGACGGTTCCTGCCGTAGCGGTAAAAACGGAAAAACGGAAAGAAGGAGGTAAAAATGGCTTTAACACTGGCTGAAGCATCAAAACTTGCCAATGACCTGATGATGCAGGGGGTGGTGGAGACAATCGTCAAGGACTCCCCGGTGCTCCAGAGGCTTCCCTTCATTGAAATTGTCGGCAACGGGCTCACCTACAACCGTGAAAATTCGCTGCCGAGCGTTGACTTCTACGATGTTGGTGATAGCTGGGTGGAGTCAACCCCCACGTTTACCCAGGTGACGGCGCACCTCAGGATCATGGGCGGCGACGCCGACGTGGACAATTTCCTCAAGGCAACGCGGAGCAACATCCAGGACCTCCAGGCAGCGGTCATCGAGCTCAAGGCAAAGGCACTCCGCCAGAAGTTTGAAGAGACCTTCATCTACGGGGACAGCTCCAGTAACCCCAAACAGTTTGATGGCCTGAGGAGGCTCATCAATACGTCGGCGGCGGGGCCTCAGGTAATTGTGGTGGCACCTTCCGGGGGTGAGCTGGTGCTGGAGAAACTTGATGAGCTTATTGATGCGGTGAAGGGCGGCAAACCCGATATGCTCCTCATGAGCCGTCGCACGCGCCGCAAGCTCAATGCCCTGGCGAGGGAAGCCGGCGGGCTTATCGAGACCGACCGGGACAGCTGGGGCAACTTCATCCAGTACTGGGACGGTGTGCCCATCGGCGTGAGCGACTGGATTCTGGACACGCACGTGGTGAGCGGCGGGGTGGAAACGGCGATTACGGGCGGCAACTGTTCCACCATCTATGCCATCCAGTTCGGGGAGGGGGCCCTCTGCGGTCTCACCGGTCCCGGCTGGATCCAGGCGGAGCCCCTCGGCTCGCTGGAGACCAAGGATGCCACCCGGACGAGGGTGAAGTGGTACGTTGCGCTGGCGCTCTTCAGTGCGGTGAAGGCGGCGGCACTCATCGGAGTTGCGGACTGAAGAAAAGTTGCGGGAGCCCGCTCTCGGGCGGGCTCCCGGGGCTATGGAGGCGGAAAATGAACCTTGCGGAAATGATTGCGCTTGTAAGGAAAGACCTGCGCGACGATAACAGCTCTGGCTACCGCTGGTCCGATGCTGAGCTTGCCCGCCACATCAACCGCGCGGTGCGGGAGTTTTCGGAAGCGGTACCGTTTCAGACGAGGGCGGTCTTCCCCACCGCCGCCGGCTCCCGCGAGCTTGATATCTCATCGCTTTCCGGCATGGTCATGGTGGAAGCCGTGGAATACCCGCTCGGGCTTTTCCCGCCGGGCTACCGGCAGTTTTCCGTCTGGGGAAACACGCTGACCATCCTGAACGGGGCTGTGCCGGACGGGTCGGACTGCTGCGTGTATTACGGTACACTGCATACCCTTGATGGTTCGGGCTCCACCGTCCCGCCGAGATATGAGGAACTGGTGGTTAGCGGCGCATGCGGGTTTGCCGCCGTGGCAGGGGCGATCGGTGCTGTCAACCGGATCAACCTCGGCGGGGGAGCGGTTTCACGTGATTATCTGCAGTGGGGAATGCAGCGTCTAAGGGATTTCCGCAGCGAGATCAGGCGGCTGGGGAGGAAAAACCGCGTGCGGGTAAGCTCATTCTACGTGCCGGCTGACCTGCTGACCCGCGGCGTTGACGGTGGCATTGCCCCGGGGATGCGGGGAACGGAGGGGATCTAGATGCGTGAGCTATCACCTGCGTTGCTTGAGGCACAGCGGAGCCCCTCCGCCATCCCGTATGTCAGGCTTGAAGCGGTAAACAGGGCCTGTGGCGTGCTCCGGTGCGACTGGACAAGGCTCTATACCGGCAGCGAGCCCGATTACTACCATGCGGTAACCGTCCCCGCCGATGGCTCGCTGGTCAGGGTGAGGATAGGCCCGCCTGCGGACTCTCGCAAGGTCTACCGCCAGCGCGTGGTCGCCCCGGGGGCCGGCAGCAACTTCAGCCAGTGGCTCTATACCGGGCAGTACAATGCGGTTGTTGTGACGGCCGCCTCGCTGGGGGCGGAGGTCTCCATCTTCTGGGTGAACACGAGCCGTGAGGTGAAACGCATCAGGAGCACGGACTACGGAGCAAATTTCGGAAGTGCGGAAACGCTTGACTACACGCCGACAACCTCGGTTTACGGGATTGCCGCTGCCTATAAGCCGAACGGTGACCTCGCCGTTTTCTTTGCCGACCAGAGCACCCTTTACGTGAAGAAATGCGTCGGCGGGCAGTGGCAGACCAAGAGCGCCTGGAACAAGTCCACGGGCAACCTTTCCGGGGTGGGCTGCATCTACGACGGGGACTGGAATATCCTGGTCACGGGCAAGGATACGTCCGGTAATTTCAAGCTCTGGGCAACCGTCTACGGGGACGGCGGTGCCGTGCCCGCCGGGAGCTGGTCGGCCCTGAAGGAGATCGCCTCGGCACCTTCGGGAGGAAGTTTTGAATACCTGCACCCCTTCCTTGATAAGGTTGATGTCTACCGCTGCTTCTTTGTGGAGAAGTTCAGCGGCAGCGAGGCCTACAGCCGCCCCTTCTGGTCGCATACGGTGGCAGGCAGTGGTTTTGCCGACGGGCTCTGGCGGGAGCCGGTACCCTTCAACCTTACCGCGGACTACGGGCTTGCCCTGACGCACGATGCGGCTGGCGTCTGGCTCTCAAGCCCGTCGGGGGTGTGGCAGGCGCCCCGGCAGTTACGGACCCTTGACTTGACCTCGGACATCATCAGGCTGAAGCAGGAGATACACGGGGATGATGGTTTCCTCGTGGTGGAACTGGGCAACGACTCCGGCAGGTACAGCTCTCCCGGGGAGGGGGAGCTTGCCGTGCTTGGCATCGGCTGCCAGCTTGACTTCAGCTTCGGCTACCTGACGGGTGGCGGGGCGCAGACCGGAGGTGTGACGGGCTACCGGCTTGAGGCTTACGAGCATGTTGTCCTGCCGTCCCGCTCAAGTATTGTCCTGCACGCGGTTGATGGCTGGCAGGCGCTTTCAGCGTGGCGGGCGAGGCACCAGTTCCGCTGGAACAGGAGCGCTGCCGAGACCAGTGTGCTTGGCATCATGCGCTTCGTCCTGGCACGGGTAGGGCTACCGCTTGAGGTGAAGTCCAGTTCATCGGTGGTGACCGGTTTCTACCCTGACTTCACCATAAGCCCCGGAGACAGCGGCAAGGACGTACTCGGGAAACTCCTTTCCTTTGTGCCGGACAGGCTCTTCATCGAGGGTAATACCGCTTACCTCGTCAATCCCCTGCCCTCTGACGTGGCGGTTTACACCTATGGTGATGGCCATGCGATCGTTGAAGGGTATTACCGGAAGGCGGCACAGCCGCTGAACCGGGTGCTGGTGGAGGGCTATTCTTCAAGCCCGGTACTGGTAAATAGCTTTGCCTGGGAGGGTATCATCCGCGGTGACGAGCGGCTGCTTTACATCGAGGACAGGAACATTACAAGCATTGCCCAGGCCCAGCAGCGCGCTCTGGCATTTCTCCGCAGGGCAGAAATCGGGGCGGGGGGAGGCAGCATCCTCGTGCCGGTGAACTGCGGCCAGCAACTCTACGACGTTATCGCAGTGCGCCACCGCCGTCCCGGCGGTGAGGAAGAAAGGGTGCGGGTGCTGGGGATACTTCTCGGCTACGACCCCGCCCGCGGTGAATACCGCATGCGTCTTAGCCTGGGTGCAGTCTGAACACGGAGGCAGTCGGCATGGCGATCAGGAAGGGAGAGCTGAAAAGCTTCAGTTCCGGTAGCTACACCGCGGTGGTGCGGCTTTCGTGAAGCCACAAGGTATATCTCGAGGACATCGCGGTGGCAAGGAACATCTCCTCTACCGAGATGGTGGCGGGGCGCCGGGTGGCGGTGCTCTTCTTTGATG